>NZ_JBHXLV010000197.1:0-12068 GCF_042721685.1 Streptomyces sp. NPDC058459
GGGTGGCCGTGGCGCGCCGGGTGCGGGGTCCTCGTCAGCAGTAGAGGTTGCCGCCGGGGGAGACGCCGAGGATCTGCGAGAAGCGCTGGTAGGCGTCGACGCGGCTCTGCACCTGGGCGGGGTTGCGGCCGTCGCACTCCAGGGAGCCGTTGATGCTGCGGATCGTCTGCCCGAAGCCCGCCTGGTTCACGATGGCGTTGTGCGGGGTCATGGAGCCGGGACCGGACTGGGTGTTCCAGTACCAGAGGCCGGTCTTCCAGGCGACGGCGCTGTCGTTCTGCACCAGGTACGGGTTGTGCAGCAGGTCGATGCCGAGCGCGTCGCCGGCCGCCTTGTAGTTGAAGTTCCAGCTGAGCTGGATCGGGCCGCGCCCGTAGTACGCCGCCTGGCCTGCCGGGCAGCCGTACGGCTGGCTCCAGTCGCAGTACGCCGGGTAGTTCGCGGTGTTCTGCTCCACCACGTAGAACAGGCCGCCGGTCTCGTGGTTCACGTTGGCGAGGAAGGCCGCGGCCTCCTGCTTCTTCACCGAGTCGCTGCCGGTCTTGGCGAAGCCGGGGAAGGCGCCGAGCGCGTTCACCAGCCCGCTGTAGGAGTAGAACGAGTTCCGGTTCGGGAACATCTGGTTGAACTGGGCCTCACTGACCACGAAGTCGCCGGCGGGAGTGTTCCCGCCGCCTCCGTCGCAGTTGTACGGGTCCCAGAACCAGGTGCTGATGATCGGGTCGTAGCCCGGGTTGTCGTGCTCGGCGATGTACGCCCTGCCGTCCGTGTACCGGACGATGTCACCGGTCCGGTACGACTTGCCGGCCACCCAGTTCGGGTAGCTCGAACAGGAGGCCGCCGGAGCGGCCGAGGCGGCCGGCGCCGGGAGCAGCGTGGGGGCCACTGCGAGGGCGAGCGCGGCCAGCGCGGCGGAGATGTGTCGTCTCGACACTGAATCAACTCCTAGAGATGCCACGGCCGTTCCCGCGCAGGGCGGAACGCGGACGCGCTCAGCGCGGGCATGCCGGAGACACCGGCGAAGGCGTGGGGGGCGGCCGTGATGGGGGGTGTGGGCCACACTCAAACGTATTGGTCTGTACCAGTCAAGGGGATATGCGGAAGAGAGCTGAAGTTCCGTCAACTCACCTGTCTGTGAGCGGAGTCAGTGGCTGCGGGCACGAGTGAGCGCCGCCGGCGGAACCAGCGGCGCTCACTCGGAGAAACGGGCCTCAGCCGATGCTCACCTCGGGCGAGTACAGGTCCAGCCACACGGCGAGGTCGAGCGTCCGCTCCAGCCCCCGCCGGGCCGCCTGGGTACCGGTGAGGGGCTCGCGCTCCGCGATCCCGCGGACCTTCTCGCGGTCGAGGAGGTCGAAGACGCGGTGGGAGGGCCGGGCCAGCAGGTCCTTGACCTGGGTCTGGAGGGCGCGGCCGTAGCCGGGGTCCTGGGTCGAGGGGTAGGGGCTCTTGACGCGGTCGTACACCGAGCGGGGCAGCGCGTCCGCCGTGGCCTCCCGGAGCAGGCTCTTCTCGCGGCCGTCGAACGACTTCAGCGCCCAGGGCGTGTTGTAGACGTACTCCACGAGCCGGTGGTCGCAGAACGGCACCCGCACCTCCAGCCCGACCGCCATGCTCATCCGGTCCTTGCGGTCGAGCAGGACGCGCACGAAACGGGTGAGGTGCAGGTGGGACATCCGTCGCATGCGGAACTCGAAGTCGCTCTCGCCGCCGAGGCGTTCGACGCCGGCGGCCGCCGTGCGGAAGCCGTCCGCGACATATCCCGGCAGGTCCAGCGCCTCCTCCAGGTCGGGCCGCAGCACATCGGTGTCGTCGCCGAAGTGGCGGCCGAAGGCCACCAGCCAGGGAAAGGTGTCCGCGTGCCGGGCCTCCTCGTCGAAGAACTGGAGGTAGCCGCCGAAGACCTCGTCCGCCGACTCGCCCGACAGCGCCACCGTGGAGTGGTCCCGGATGGCCCGGAAGAGCAGCAGGAGCGAGGCGTCCATGTCGCCGAACCCGGCGGGCAGGTCACGGGCCCGGATCACCTGCTCGCGCGCGGTGGGATCGGCGAGCGAGCGCACGTCGAGGACGATGTCCTGGTGCTCGGTCCCGGCGCGCCGGGCCACGTCGTGCACGAAGGGGGCGTCGGGCGTCCCGCGCAGCTCGTCCGCGACGAAGTTGTCCGCCTGCCCGGCGAAGTCGACCGCGAAGCTGCGCACCTTCTCGCCCCGCTCCGCGAGCTGTCCGGCGGCCAGCGCGGTCATGGCGGAGGAGTCCAGGCCCCCGGAGAGCAGGGTGCAGCGCGGCACGTCAGCGACCATCTGGCGGCGCACGATGTCGTCCAGCAGGGTGCGGACGGTGGCGATCGTCGTGTCCCGGTCGTCGGTGTGCGGCCGGGTCTCCAGCCGCCAGTACACCCGGGTACGCGGCCCGGACCGGTCGACGGTGACGACGGTGCCCGGCTCGACCTCGCGCATGCCGTCCCACACGGCGTGCCCGGGGGTCCTGACCATGGTGAACAGCTCCCGCAGGCCGTCCAGTGAGACCCGGGGGCGGGCCAGCGGGCTGGCGAGGATCGCCTTGGGCTCGGAGCCGAACAGGACGCCGTCGGCGGTGGGGTGGTAGTACAAGGGCTTGATGCCCATCCGGTCGCGGATCATCACCAGCTTGTCGTGCCGGCCGTCCCAGACGGCGAACGCGTACATGCCGTTCAGCCGCTCGGCCACCGCGTCCCCCCACTCCAGATAGCCGCGCAGGAAGACCTCGGTGTCGGAGTCGGTGGTGAACCGGTGCCCGCGGTCGGTGAGTTCGCGGCGCAGCTCGGTGAAGTTGTACGCCTCTCCCGAGTAGACGAGGGCGATGTTCCCCTCGGCCGTGTGGACGGACATCGGCTGCCGTCCGCCGGGCAGGTCGATGATGGCGAGCCGGCGGTGCCCCAGCGCGGCGGGTCCCTCCGCCCAGACGCCCCGGTCGTCCGGACCCCGGCAGGCCATCGTCGCGGTCATCGCGTCCAGTGCCGTCGCGGCCGCTCCGGAGTCCCCGGCGGCCTCGGCGCCGAGATCACGGTCGAAGGACACCCAGCCGGTGATGCCGCACATGTGCTGCCTCCTGCCTGCGGCGCACCGCTGACCTGCTGCTTCCCACGGACACAGGGCCGGGCCGCCGAACCAGTTGTATCGGGCACCTATACGTCGAGCGTCCGCCCGGCACCCCCGCCCGGTCAACGCCCCCGCAACTCCCACGACACGTCCCGCCCGGGGTCACGGCCGTACTTTGCCGCAGCGAGAACCGGTACGGGCCAGGTGAGCGGGGGGACGACGGCACGAACAAGCCATGCGCAAAAAATTCGCAAATCCGGCGCTAACGGGCGGGTTGCAGTGCCCGGCCGAGGGGCGTTACCTGGAAGCAACGGCGGTGAATCGAGGGCTGCGGGCCCGGCACGGTCGCGCCTCCTGGCGTGTCCCGGCGGCCCGCTCCGGCACCGTCATCCAGCACTAGACGCGGAGGTGACACAGGTGAAAGCCGTTGTCTACGAAAGGCCCTTCAGCGTCACGGTGGAGGAAGTCGACGATCCGCAGATCCAGCACCCCAACGACGTGATCGTCCGCATCACCTCGTCCGCGATCTGCGGTTCCGACCTGCACATGTACGAAGGGCGAACGGCGGCCGAGCCGGGCATCGTCTTCGGTCACGAGAACCTCGGCGTGATCGAGGAGATCGGCGACGGCGTGACCTCGCTGTCCGTGGGGGACCGCGTCGTCATGCCGTTCAACGTGGCGTGCGGGTTCTGCAAGAACTGCCTCGCCGGCGAGACCGGGTTCTGCCTGACCGTGAACCCCGGCTTCGCGGGCGGCGCGTACGGCTATGTGGCCATGGGCCCCTACACGGGCGGCCAGGCCGAGCGGCTGCGGGTGCCCTTCGCCGACTTCAACTGCCTGAAGCTGCCTGAGGGCGACGAGAACGAGACCGACTACATCCTGCTGGCCGACATCTTCCCCACCGGCTACCACGGCTGCGAACTCGCCCAGGTCTCACCCGGCGAGACCGTCGCGGTGTACGGGGCCGGCCCGGTGGGCCTGATGGCCGCCTACTCGGCACTGCTGCGCGGGGCGGCCAAGGTGTTCGTGGTCGACCGGGTGCCCGAACGGCTCGCCAAGGCCGAGGAGATCGGGGCCATCCCGATCGACTTCACCAAGGGCGACCCGGCCGGGCAGATCAAGGCGCAGACGAACGGCGAGGGCACCGACAAGGGCATCGACGCCGTGGGCTACCAGGCCCAGACCGGTGACGACAGCGGCCACGAGGAACCCGCGATCGTCCTCAACCAACTGGTGGAGACGGTCCGGCCGACCGGCCGGCTCGGCATCCCCGGCCTGTACGTGCCGTCAGACCCCGGCGGGCCCGACGAACACGCCAAGCACGGCCAACTCCTGGTCTCGATCGGCAAGATGTTCGAGAAGGGCCAGAAGATGGGCACGGGTCAGTGCAACGTCAAGAAGTACAACCGCCAGTTGCGCGACCTGATCGCCTCAGGCCGCGCCCGGCCGAGCTTCGTGGTGTCGCACGAACTGCCCCTGGAGGACGCCCCGCGGGCGTACGACAAGTTCGACAAGCGGATCGAGGGCTACACCAAGGTCGTACTGCACCCCGGCCACGGCCTCGCGGCGTGAACCGGGGCTCCGGCCCGCCGGTCAGGCGTGCTGGGCGGTGATCTTCCGTCCCGGCGCGGCGTGGTGGGCCGGAGCGTCCTTGTCCGAGGCACGCAGCCGCTGGAGCCAGAGCGTCGCCGTGACCAGCAGCCCGGCGAACAGGGTGAGCAGGAGCACGGAGACCCACATCTGGGAGCTGCCGGGATGCATCCAGCCCGTCCAGATCGCGGCGGTGAGCCACAGGGCCACGCCGGTCGCGTAGAAGGCACGCACCCGGCGCAACTGCCGTACGGCTCGCATGATTCGGGAGTGATCGGTCTTCGCTGCCATGCGCCCCCGTATACCCCCGATCCCGCGCGGTACGACCTCGTGATCGCGAACTCTTGCCGCACGACAGGTCCGCCCTGGTCAGAGACGTGTGACGACCAGGGCGGACGACTTTGCCGTGCCCCTCGGTCTCCGCTCCAGGCAGTCGCGCACCCCGGCCGCCGTCGTGTGTTCCGGGCCTGCCGAGGGGTAGCCGGTAGGCCGTACCGCCCGGTGACACGCGGCCGCCGCCACCCGTCGCGGCTTTCCGGACCGGAGAACGAGAGGACGTCATGGAGCACTACCGAATCGTCAACCCCGCCACCGGCGAGACCGAGCGGGAGTACCCCACCGCGACCGACGCGGAACTGCGTGAGGCGCTCCAGCTCGCCGGCACCGCGCAGCGCGAGTGGGCCGCCCGGCCGCCCGAGGAGCGCGCGGCCGTGCTGCACCGGGTGGCCGACCTCTACGAGGAGCGCCGGGACCAGCTCGCCGGGATCATCACCCGGGAGATGGGCAAGCCGGTCAAGCAGGGCCTCGGCGAGATCGCCATCGTCGTCTCGATCTACCGGTACTACGCCGACCACGGCGAGGACTTCCTGAAGGAGGAGGAGCTGGACGTGGCCTCCGGCGGCCGTGCCGTCATCCGCAAGGAGGCCGTCGGCACCCTGCTCGGGATCATGCCGTGGAACTTCCCTTACTACCAGGTCGCCCGCTTCGCCGCGCCGAACCTGATGCTGGGCAACGCGATCCTGCTCAAGCACGCCCCGCAGTGTCCGGAGTCCGCGCTGGAGATGGAGCGGATCTTCCAGGACGCCGGGCTGCCGAAGGGGGCGTACATCAACATCTTCGCCACCAACGCGCAGATCGAGGACGTGATCGCCGACGATCGCATCCAGGGCGTCTCCCTCACCGGCTCCGAGCGGGCGGGCGCCGCCGTGGCCGAGATCGCGGGCCGGAACCTGAAGAAGGTCGTGCTGGAGCTGGGCGGCTCCGACCCCTATCTGATCCTCGGCGTCTCGGACATGTCCCGCGTCGTGAAGAACACCCTCCAGGGCCGCATGCTCAACGCGGGCCAGGCGTGCAACTCCGCCAAGCGCATCATCGCGCTGGACGCGCACTACGACGACTTCGCCGAGCAGTACACCGAGGCGGTCCGCCGCATCGTCCCCGGCGACCCCACCGACCCCGGCACCTTCATGGGCCCGCTCTCCTCGGAGAAAGCCGTCGAGACCCTCGACGAGCAGGTCCAGGACGCCATCTCCAAGGGCGCGACCGTGCTGGCGGGCGGCCGTCGCGTGGACCGGCCGGGCTCCTGGTACGAGCCGACGGTGCTCGCGGGCATCACGCCCGACATGCGGGCCTACAAGGAGGAGCTGTTCGGCCCGGTCGCACTGCTGTTCAAGGTCGGTTCCGAGGACGAGGCGGTCGAGTTCGCCAACAACTCGCCGTACGGACTGAGCGCCTCGGTGCAGACCGACGACGACGAGCAGGCCGACCGGGTGGCCCAGCGCCTGGCCACCGGCATGGTGTTCCTCGGCGGTCCCGCCGGCACCGCCGCCGAGCTGCCCTTCGGCGGCGTCAAGCGGTCCGGCTTCGGCCGGGAACTCGGCCGCTACGGCATGGAGGAGTTCGCCAACCACAAGCTGGTCCGCGTCACCCGCTGAGGGGCATGAACACCGGCTGACGGGACACATTCCCGGCATGCGCACTCATGACCTCATCGTCATCGGAGCCGGCTCGGGCAACGCCCTCGTCGACGACCGCTTCGCCCGTCTGGACGTCGCTGTCGTCGCCGAGGGCCCTTTCGGCGGCACCTGTCTCAACGCGGGCTGCATCCCGAGCAAGATGCTCGCCGCCGGTGCCGACGTGGCCGACACCGTCCGCGAGGCCGGCCGCCACGACGTGGACGCAGAGCTGCGCCGGGTGCGCTGGGCCGACGCCCGCGAGCGGGTGTTCGGCCGCCTCGACACCGCCGCCAAGGAGGGCGAGGAGGGGCGCCGGGCTTCGGACAACATCACCGTCTACCGGGGACGCGCCCGCTTCACCGGCGACCGCCGGCTCAGCGTGGAGACGGAGAGCGGCCCGGTGGAGCTGCGTGCCGACCGGATCGTGGTCGCGGCGGGCGGACGGCCCGTCGTACCCCCGGTGGTCGCCGACTCCGGGCTGCCCTACGAGACCTCAGACACCGTGATGCGGCTGGAAGCCCCGCCGGAGCGGCTGGTCGTGCTCGGCGGCGGGTACATCGCCGCCGAACTCGCCCACGTCTTCCACTCGGCGGGCAGCCACGTCACCGTGGTAGAGCAGCGGGACCGGCTGCTGGCCCAGCAGGACGAAGCCATCTCCGAGGCGTTCACCGACATCGTGCGCGACCGGTGGGACCTGCGGCTGGGGCGCGAGCTGACCGAGGTCTCCGGGGAGCCCGGCGACCTGCGGCTCACCCTGGACGACGGCACCGAACTGCGCGCAGGCACCCTGCTGGTGGCCGTCGGCCGCCGCCCCAACGGGGACCGCCTCGGCCTTGAGGCGGCCGGGGTCGACGCCGAGGACGGCCGGATCACCGTGGACGAGCACCTGCGCACCAGTGCCGAGGGCGTATGGGCGCTCGGGGACGTGTCCACGCCCGTACCGCTCAAGCACGTCGCCAACCGCGAGGCCGAGGTGGTCGCGCACAACCTGCTCCACCCGGACGACCCGCGCACGATGAGCTACGACGCGGTGCCCGCCGCCGTGTTCACCCGCCCGCAGATCGCCCGGATCGGCCTCACCGAACAGGAGGCACGCGAGCAGGGCCTCGACTACGCCACCGCCACCCACCGGTACGAGGACGTGGCCTACGGCTGGGCCCTCGAGGAGACCCAGGGCTTCTGCAAGGTGCTCGTCGACCGGCGCACCGGCCGCCTGCTCGGTGCCCATCTGCTCGGACCGCAGGCGGCCACCCTCATCCAGCCGCTGGTCGTGGCCCAGACCTTCGGCATCACGGCGCGCGACCTGGCGGAGCAGCCGCTGTGGATTCACCCCGCCCTGACCGAGGTCGTGGAGAACGCCCTGCGCGACCTGGACGACCTGGACGACCTGGACGACCCAGCCTCCTGAGCATCACGTCCGCCGCGTCACGTCCGCTGGAAGAACTCCACCTCCGCCGGCGCGAGCGAGCGAGGCACCGCACGGGCATCGCTGGTGCCCGAACGTCCAGGTCGGCCGAGTGTGGCCCCGCCCGGGGGCGGACGGAACCACACTCAGGTACTCAGGCCGCCGGGAGGGCCCACTTCTGGGCCGCCGTCCCGTTGCAGGTGTAGATCTGCAAGCGGGTGCCCTCCGCCGTGGCGGAGTTGGGATCGTCCAGGCACAGGCCGGAGTTCGCGTTCTTCAGGGAGCCGTCCGAGCCGGCCGTCCACTTCTGCGCGCCGCTGCCGTTGCAGGCGTAGAGCTGGACGAGAGTGCCGTTGGCCGTACCGCTGTTCGTCACATCGAGGCACTTGCCGAGCGTGCGCAGGGTGCCGTCCGAGGCGACCGTCCAGTCCTGGGCGTACGTACCGTTGCAGGTCCAGAGCTGGATCGCGGTGCGGTCCGCCGTAGCGGAGTTGGCGTCGTCCACACAGAGCGAGGAACTGACACCGGACTTCACCGGCCCCACCCGGGGCTTGGCCGGGGCGGAGGTGTCACCGGGGTACGACGGGGGAGCGGCGGAAGTGCCGCTCGCCCATGCGGTGTTGGCGGTGGTCCCCAGGGTGAAGCCGAGGGTGCCGCCCGAAGTGAGTGCGGTCGTCGGGGCGTAGGCGTTGTTCCACGCCGAGCCGTTGAAGGTCGCGGACTGGACATAGGGGGCGTTGTCCGCCGCGCCGGAGCCGTTGACGGTGAGCGTCTTGCCCGAGGGCAGCGTGATCTGCGCCTGCGGGAACAGCGGGGAACCGAGGGCGAGATCGGCCGTGCCCGGCGTCATCGGGAACATGCCGAGCGCCGACCAGACGTACCAGGCGCTCATCGCGCCCAGGTCGTCGTTGCCGTCGGCAAGCCCTGCGGGGGAGTTGGACCAGATCTGGTCCTGGACCGCCCGCACCGTCGCCTGGGTCTTGTACGGCAGGCCGATGTAGTCGTACTCCCAGGGGAGTTCGATGCTCGGCTCGTTGCCCACCCAGGCGTAGCCGTCCGCGCCGGTGTAGCTGCGCAGCACGGTGTCCAGGTAGTCGCCCATCACCTTGTTGCCGCCCTTGGCGGTGGCGAGCCCGGCCACGTTGAACGGCACCATGCCGGTGTAGATCCAGGAGTCGGCCTCCACCATGTCCGTCCCGCTGGTCGGGTCGAACCCGCCGGTCCAGGTACCGTCGAGGTTGCGCGGCTGGACGAAGCCGGAGGCCGGGTTGAGGACGTTTCGCCAGTCCTGCGCCCGGTGCGCGTACGTCTTCTGGCTCCCGCTGTCGCCCAGGGCGCCGGCGAAGGCGGAGAGGGCGAAGTCGGCGGTGTCGTACTCCAGTGTGGTGGCGACGGGGCCGTAGAAGTTGCAGCATCCGTAGCTGCCGTCGTGCGGCTCGTACCCCGGGTTGTCGAGGTAATTGAGGCCAGGACGGTCGTTGTTGGCGGTGCCGGCCTGCTTCAGCAGGCCCGTGAGGGCCGCCGAGGTGTCGAAGTTCCGTGCGCCGAAGGCGTAGTAGTCGGCGATGATCGCGGCTGCCGGGTCACCGACCATGACGTAGGACTCGCCGTTGTTCTCCGACCACTTGGGGAAGATGCCGGTCTGCTGGTAGTCGTCGACCATCGACTGGGCCGTGTCGGAGGCCACTTGGGGACTGACCAGCGCCTCCAACTGGGCCTGGGAACGGTAGATGTCCCAGCCGGAGTAGTTGGCGTACGCGGCCCGGTGGCCGGAGTCCACCGTGTGCGTCCTGCCGTCGAAGCCGAAGTACTGCCCATTGGTGTCGCTGATGACGTTCGGGTGCAGCAGCGAGTGGTAGAGCGCGGTGTAGAAGATCTTCTGCTGGTCCGGGGTCCCGCCGCCGATCAGCACCTTGCCCAGTGCCGAGTCCCAGGCGTCGTGCGCCGAGGTGCGAAGGGCGTCGAAGTTCCAGTTGGGGTTCTCGGCGGCCCGGTTGGCGCTCGCGTTGGCGACAGAGACGTAGGAGACGCCCACCTTGGCCTGGACGACCTGGCCTGCGGTGGTGTCGAAAGTGACGTGGGCGTTGGACGCGGCGGCCTCAGGGGTCGCGCCGCCCTTGACGGCCTTGGGCGCGGTTCCGTGCAGGCGGGGGTGGTTGGCCTCGTCCGCCGCGTTCTTCCCGGCCCGCTTCACACTCGGCGCCGACTTCGGCGCCGCGAGCGAGCTGCCGCTGGTGGCGAACGGCCGGTCGAAGACCATGTCGAAGTACACGGTGTAGCTGTTCCCGGCCCCGCAGAACCGCCCGCTCGTGACCTGACCGCTGACCTCGGTGCTGGACACCACGTTGAACTGGGTCGAACTCCCGCCGTTCTGGCTGCCGTTCAGCTTGAACAACAGGTTCGCCTGAGTGGTGGCCGGGAAGGTGAACCGCGCCATCCCGCTCCGCGTGGTCGTGGCCAGCTCGGTGGTCACCTTGTTGTCCAGCGCGACCTTGTACGAACCCGCCGTGGCGGACTCGTTGGCGTGCGAGAAGGAGTCGGTCGCCGAGTTGTTGACGGCACCGACCGTCGGCAGAATCGGCACGTCCCCCGCCGCTCCGCAGCCGGGCCCGGCGATGTGCGTGAGGCTGAACCCGGTGATCGAGGAGTCCTTGTACTCGTACCCCCCGCCCGGCGGCCGCGACGAGGTGTCCGGACTCCACTGCACCATGCCGAACGGCACGTCCGCGCCGGGAAAGTCATTGGCGTCGTTGGACGTGCCGATGAACGGGTTGACCAGATCGGCCGGATGGGCCACGAAATCAGCGGCCCGCGCGGGCGCCGCCGAAGCGGGCAGCGCGTACGCACCGACGAGCGCGGCCCCCGCGACGGCGGCAGCCGCCGCGTAGCCCCGACGGGATCGCCGGGGTCTGCCTAACGAGATCCAGGACATCGTTCTGTGCCTCCTGTGGGAGTGGGGGAGAGCGAGGCGGAACCGGGAACCTCCTTGGCGTGAGGTGACAACGTTGTCTCAGCGCTGTGGCAACGTAGTGGTGGGTCGTGCTCACGTCAATGCTGTGCGTGAGGGCGGCTCGAAGTCCGGGTGGTCCGGGTCCCTAGGCCAGCCGGAGCGGCGGGCCGAAGCGGACGGGGACGCCGGGTGCGTAGAGCACACTGACGGGATCGCCGGCCGGGGTGGACAGCCCGGCTGCCGCGATGGCCGTTTCGTCGTACGAGGTCAGCTCGCGGCGGGTGAACGTCCACCGGGGGTGAGTGTTCGGCAAGTAGTACGTGCGGCCCCGGAGTTGGGTGTGCAGGCCCCAGCGGCAGGTGAGGAAGTGCTCCAGGGCGTTCGCCTCGTACGGCTCGGGGGAGATCTCGGCCCGGACGCGCGCGCCCGCTCCGGAACCGTCGCGCCGGAGGCTGGCGTAGGAGATCCCGGTGCCGGTGCGGCGGGTGTGGATGCGGGCCCAGCGGTAGGGCAGGCCGAACGCCGCCTGAGCCGTCAGGACGGGCAGCAGGCGGTCGCAGTCCAGGGAGCGGAACACCACTCCGCGCCGCCCGAGGGCGTCCCTGCTGTACAGGCGGACGTTCACCTCGCCGAAGCTGCCCAGGTAGGGGAACGCGGGTCCCCGGCCGAGGGCCAGGTGGTCCATGCGGAAGAAGACGAGGCCGACGTAGGTGCGGCCCAGGTGGAGGTCGGGAGAGGTGCCCGGGGGCAGCAGGCGTGCCACCTCGTCGGGGTCGGCGGCCCAGTGCAGGAAGACAAGTTCGCGCCACCACTGCCGGAACAGGACCCGCGAGAGGGGGCGCGGTGGCAGGGGCGTGACGTCCTCCACCCGATCGGACACGCCTGCTGTCATGGAGTACCCCGCTTCGCCCCTGCCGGTACCGCCTCGGGTCCCACGACCCGCGCGTCCGTGCGTATGCCCTCCACGATCGCGTCGACGGCCTCGGCCACCGTGATGCCCGGCGGCAGAGCCGGAGCGGTGCCGGTCACCGCGCGCCCGGCGAAGCCGGACTCGACGTGGGGCAGGCAGATCTCCAGCACCCCCACCCCGG
>NZ_JBHXLV010000198.1:0-11894 GCF_042721685.1 Streptomyces sp. NPDC058459
GGCGGGTCCATGTGGCGGGCCACCGCGGAGTCGTCGAAGCCGATCAGCGCGACGTCGTCCGGGATGCGGCGGCCGGGGCCTCGGGGGCGGGTTCCGGCTTGCCGGGGAGGAGCAGTCCGGCGAGGAGGACGACCACGGCGGCGCCGACCGGCCACCAGAAGGCGTCGGCGAAGGAGGCGTTCGTCGGGGTGGTGTGGGCGCCGCCGCCCTGGAGGATGAGCGCGACGACGGCGATGCCGAGCGAGGCGCCGATCTGGTTGAGGATGAACACGGCGCCGGTGGCCCCGGCGACGGACTCGCCCGGCACCGTGCGGTAGACGGAGCCCATGGTGGGCGCGCCGACCAGACCCATGCCGAAACCGGCCGCGAACTGGGCGACGGTCAGCAGGACCTGCGGGGTGTCGGGGCCGGAGCCGGTGAAGACCAGGGCACCCGCGCCGATGAGCAGGGCACCGGTCGGTACCAGGACCCGGGCGCCGAAGCGGTCGGCGAGGTTGCCGGCCAGGGGCATGCCGATCAGGGTGCCGAGGCCGAGCGGGGCGAGGAGCAGGCCGGAGGTGAGGACGCTGTGCCCCTGGACCTGCTGGTAGTAGAGCGGCAGCAGGAACAGCAGCGAGAAGAGGCCGCCGCCGAGCAGGAACATGGTGGTGACGCCGGCGGTGAAGCCCCGGTTGGCGAAGAGCCGCAGGTCGAGCAGGGGCGTCTTGTCGGAGCGCAGGGCGTGGACGGTGTAGGCAGCGAAGAGCGCGACACCGACGAGCAGTCCGACGAGGACGCGGGCGCTGCCGAAGCCGTGGGCGCCCGCCTGGGACAGCGCGTACACCAGCGCGGCGAAGCCGGGGGAGAGCAGGAAGACGCCGACGGCATCCAGCGGCACCGGGTCGCCGCTGGGCGGCGGGTCGGCCGGCAGCACCTTGACGGCGAGGACGATGGCGGCGAGCGCGAAGGGGATGTTGACGAGGAACAGCCACTGCCAGGAGAGGTTGTCCAGGAGCAGTCCGCCGATGACGGGTCCGACCACCGGGCCGAGGGTGATCGGGACGGAGATGAGCCCCATCACCCGGCCGATGCGCTCGGGCCCGGCGGCGGTGGCGACCACGGTCATCATGATCGGGTCGATCATGCCGCCGCCGAGTCCCTGGAGGATCCGGAAGGTGATCAGCGACTCGGCGTTCCAGGCGAAGGCCGCGAGGACCGAACCGAGCAGGAAGACCGTGAGGCCGAGCAGCCACATGCGCTTGGCACCGAAGCGGACCACCGCCCAGCCGGCCAGCGGGATGGCGAGCGCGACGGCCAGCAGATAGCCGGTGGTGACCCACTCGATGGTGGCCAGGGTGGTCTCGAACTCACCGCTCAGCGTGGAGATTCCGACGTTGACGATGGTCGCGTCCAGGTAGGACATCATCCCGCCGAGAACCATCACGCCGAGCAGCGTGAGCAGCCCTGAGTCGAGCCGGGCGGGCCTGCCCTCCGCCGTCTTCGTTACAGACACGGCAACTCCTTTGAACTCTTGTGCCCATCCATTTTAACTGGGTAGTTCATTTTGATGGCTGTGACGGTAGCATGGGCTCATGAGCGATGGCGAGACCCCGAAGACGAAGGCGGCCCCGGTGGACCGGGGCCGCATGGACAAGCGGCGTGCCATCGTCGAGGCCGCCCTCCGGGTCTTCGCCCGCGTCGGCTACAGCCAGGCGAGCCTCGACCTGATCGCCACCGAGGCGGGCGTCGCCAAGCCGACGATCTACAACCACCTCGGGTCGAAGGAGAACCTCTTCAGGCACGTGATGACCGAGACCGCCGCCCGGTCGAACGCCAAGACCCTCGACGTCCTCGACGCCTTCCCCACCGACCCCGGCAAGCTCCGCCCCGGCCTGGAGGACGTCGCGCACAAACTCGTCGACTGCTACTGCGACGAGCAGTCCGAATCGGTCCGCCGCCTCCTCTACGCCGAGGCCGTCCGCTTCCCCGACCTCTTCGACGAGGTCCGCGCCAGCGGCCCCAACCAGTTCACCGACGCCCTCGCCGGCCGCCTCGCCCGCCTCGCCAACGCCGGACACCTGTGCGTCGAGGACCCCGAGCGCGCCGCCAACCAGTTCATCGCCCTCGTCTACGAGGAGCTCCCCGGCCTCAGCGCGCTCGGCACCCGGCCGCTCGACCCCGAGCAGGTCCGCCGGATCGTCACCGCCGGCGTCGACACTTTCCTGCGCGCCTTCGCCGTCCACGAGACGGCGGCCGGGAACGCCCCCCCGACCGCCCGCACTTGACCGCCCGCATTTGACCGCCCGCACTTGACCGCCCGGACCCCCGTCCGGCACCCGGCCGGTCAGACCGGGGCCCCCACCGCCCCGTACCGCAGCCGGGCGAACTCCCGGGTCAGCGCGATCCGCTGCTCCCGGTGCGCCCCGTGCATGCGCAGCACCGACAGCAGCGTCCACAGCCGGGTCTGCGCGAAGAAGCGCGGCGAGCCGTGCACGTCGTCATGGGCCAGCAGCCGCACCGAGCGCACCCGCTCGCGCAGCAGCCGCGCGTCCCCCGGCGGGATGATCTCGTCACGCAGGCTCGTCACGTGCGCCACCGGGATCCGCAGCGCCGACAGCTCCTCCGCCGACAGCGCCCGCTCCGCCAGCACCCCGTACACCTCCTCCGGCGTCGAGCCCGCCAGGTGCGCGAGCGTGTCCGTCGTGACCCGGGGCACCGACCGCTGCCACTCCCGGTCCGTGAAGAAGTCCCGCAACGGCGCCCCCGCGCCCACCACCCCCCGGATCCGTGGGTCCGACAGCGCGGCCCGCAGCGCCAGGTGACCGCTGAAGCTGAGCGCGAGCGCGTACGTCCGCGCCGTGTCCGCCCGGCCCTCGACCGCGTCGAGCAGCCCGGAGAACATCCGGTGCGCGTCCGCGCCGTACGGCAGGGTGTTCTCGCCCACCCCCGGCATCTCGGCGACGATCCCGGCGAAGCCGAGCGCGTCGAGCTGCGGCAGCACCGGCGCCCACTGCTCCTTGACCGACACGATCCCGCCGGTCATCACCAGCAGCGGCCTCGGCACCTCAGCGTCCAGACCAGTCGTCCAGCACCGCACCCGGCCCCCGGGCAGCTCCACGTCCAGCCGGGACAGCGCGGGGAAGCCGGCCGCCCAGGCGGCGAACTCCGCCGTGCACCGCTCCAGGGCCGCCGCCCGCGCCGCCCCGTCCACGAACGGGAAACGGGCCATGTTGTAGTGCACCGACGCCTCCAGGGCCCGGCCCGCCTCCGCGAGCCGGGCCGCCTCGGCGCTCCACTCCGCCACCCACGAGCCGGGCGTGCCGTCCCCGTCGTGCCGGATCCGGGCGAGCAGCGGATCGTACGTCTCCGGCGGCAGCCCCTGCGAACGGGTGTGGGCCACCACGAAGTTCTTCAGTTCGGCGATGTCGTTCATACGCTCTCCAGAGCCTCCTTCACCTCGGTCAGCACGTCCGCCGCCTCCGCGCCGTCGATCACCCGGTGGTCGAAGGACAGACTCAGCCGCAGCACCGGTGCTACCGCCGGCTCGCCGCCCCGCACCACCACCCGGTCCACGATCCGGCCCACCCCGAACGTCGTCGTCGTGCCGCCCACCGAATGGAAGGAGTCCACCGCCCGGTGCCCCAGCGACGACACCGAGAACGTCCCCGTCAGCCGGGGCCGCAGCGCCAGCGAGGCCGCCGCCCGCCGGAAGGTCCGCCGCCCCTCCGCCCACGGCAGCCCGTGCAGCCGCCGGATCCCCTCGAACTCCTCCAAGCGCTCCGGATCTCCGTCCCGCACCCGGTCGACGTGCTTCTGGATGGCGTCGAGCTCCGCCTCGTGGACGTCCGGCACCACCGTCCCCAGCACCACCCGCCGCCCCTGAAGGGTCCGGTCGAGCGCCAGCTTCCCGTGGACGAACGGGTAGTGCGCCACCCGGGGGCCGCGCGGCCCCCGCCGGACGGCCGCGTTCGCGTCCGGGTGCGCGGCGAGCACCCGGCCCGCCGCGTACAGCACGTACGAGGAGATCCCGAACCGCACGCCCTCCCGCTCCCGCGCCGCCGTCCGGTGCGCCAGGACCCGCCCCATGTCCACCTCGGTGTCCAGGAAGACCGGCGAGAAGTCCCGCACCTCCTCCAGGAAGAAGAGGGTGTGCCGCCGCTGCCGCGACAGCTCCACCCCCACCTCGTCCGGGTCCGGCCGCCCGCTCACGCCTCCACCGCCAGCCGGTACAGGTCGTCCAGGCTCGTCGCCTCCAAAGCGTCCGCCAGCGACAGCGAACGCCCGGTCTCCCGCTCCAGGGCGGTGCACAGCGCCAGCAGGTGCACCGAGTCCCACGACTCCACGGCGTCGAAGGGGCGCCCGAGGTCCTCCTCGGTGACGGGCAGGGCCAGCTCGTCCTGGAGCAGCAGGACGAAGTCCTCGACGGTCTTCACGGGGCGGTTCCCTTCGGCGGCGCGGTGTCGAACCGGGCCGTGAGTCGGATATGCGCGGGGGGCTCCGGCAGCGGGTCCAGCGGATGGGCGAACGCGAGGGCGTCCCCGTCCGTCCCGCCGTCCTCGGCGAAGCCGGCCCGCGGATAGAAGGAGGCGACCTTGCCGTTCCGGGCCGTACGCCGGTAGGCACCGGTCACCCGGGCGGCGCCGCCCTCCCGTGCCTCGCGCAGCACCGCGGCGAGGACGGCGGTCTCGATGCCCCGGGAGAACACCCGGCAGCTCAGCAGGAAGTTGTCGATGTGCGTGGTGCGGCCCGAGCGGCGCAGCAGCACGGCGCCGACGAGCCCGTTCTCCCCGAACCGGTCGGAGGAGGAGACGGCCAGCACCGAGGCCGCCGGATCCTCGGCGAGCGCCCGCACCTCGGCGGGCTGCAGCCGTACCGTCGTCAGGTTGAACTGGTTGGTCCGCAAGGTGAGTTGCGAGACACGGGCGTACTGCTCCGGAGCGGCCGGGGCCACCGTCACGGCGACGTCCAGCTCGCGCAGGTATCCCTCCAGCGAGTGGAAGCCGTCGAGGAAGTCCTGCCGGGCCCGCTCCTCCCGGTAGCGCACCGGACGCGCCGCGTCCTCCTCGGTCAGCTCCCGCACGTCGAACCAGCCCTCCGCGAGCAGCCGTTCGACGTGCAGCGCGGGCTCCTCGTCCACCTGGACCACGGCCACACCCGGGAGTTCCGCGCGGACCAGACCGCACTCGAAGGGGCTGTCGTCGACGAGGACGACGCTGTCCACGCCCACGTTCAGCTCCCGCGCGAGCGCCGCGAGGCTGTCGTGCTTGGGCTCCCAGCCGGCCCGGATCCGCACGAAGTCCTTCTCCCGCAGCACCAGTTCGGGATGGCCGGCAAGGGCCTTCAGGACCGGCTCGGGGTCGTTCTTGCTGACCGCGGCGAGCAGCACGCCCTGCGAGCCGAGCTGCGCGGCCACCCGCTGGAAGCGCCGGAACGCCTCGCCTCGCGGAGTCCCCCCGGTCTCGATGCCCTCCGGCCCGACCTCGCCCAGGACGCCGCCCCACACCGTGTGGTCGAGGTCGAGGGCGAGCACCTTCTTCCCGCCGCCCGCGCCCTGCCGGGCCAGCTGGCCCACCTCGCGCGCGTACCCGCCGAGCAGCGGGTCCGACAGGTGCGCCTTCGCGTAGACGCTCTGTCGCGCGTCCCGGGCCGGCACGCCCTCCGCGAGCAGCGGATCGAGGTCGACCGTCACCACCCCGGGCCGCTCGGCGCCGAGCCGCAGCAGCCGCGCGTTCGCCTCCCGCCACAGCACGCCGAGCCGGGCGCGGGCCCGCCGGTCGACGAGCTGGCCGGTCAGCTCCCGGGGCAGCGGCAGCGTGTTGAGGACCAGGGTCGAGCCCGGCGCGGCCTCCGCGAAGACCCCGGCCGCCCGCTCCACCAGCGCCAGCTTCTCGTCGAGGACCCGCTCGGCGTCCTCGACCCGCCAGGGCGACGGCAGGTCGTCGGCGACCACCGCCGGGTCGAGCACGCACAGCGCGTACGCGGGCGCGGCGGCGTACAGCGCGCTGCCCGGGTCGACCAGGTCGAAGACCCAGCCGTCGAAGTCGGACAGCCGCACCCGGGCCAGCAGCCCGTGCCGGGCGAACTCCGCGGTCAGCGCCGGGACGAGCCCGGCCAGCGTCCCGTGCCCGGTGACCGCCACCAGCGGCGCCGGCACCTCCGGGTGGGCGGCCAGCACCGCCGCGGGACCGAGCCGGGCGAGGACCCGCCCCGCCCGGGTCCGTTCCGCCTCCGGCAGCTTCGCGAGCAGGCGCGGCACGTCGGGCCAGCGCTCGGCGAGGCGGCCCTCCCGGTGCAGGGCGGTCAGCGCGTCCGCCGCCATGTCAGTTCCCCTCCAGTGCGAAGCCGGACTTGATCCACTTACTGGACTCGATCGAGATGCCGACCGCGCGCCGGCCCGGCCGCAGCAGGCCGGCCAGGGCCCGCTCCAGCTGGAGGAGGACGATCGCGTTGCCGCTGTTGCCGGCCTCCGCGACCACCGAGACGTCCTCGGCGGTCGGCAGCGCCAGCCGCTTCGAGATGACCCCGGTCATCCGGCCGGACAGCTGCGGCGGCAGCAGCAGATCGACGTCCTCCGGCCGCCAGCCCGCCGTGTCGAGGAGCTCCTTCAGGACCTCCTCGGCCAGCGCGGGTACCTGCTCCTCGATCGCCTTGTAGTCCTCGCTCGCCGGCGGTGCCAGCTCCCCGCCCGCGAGGTCGGACGGGGAGTACCACTCCAGGACCGCGCCCGGTTCCCGGCCGAGGCCCACCAGGCGGGTGAAGAGGGCCCGCACCCGCGCCGAGCCCGGGGCGGGCTCGGTGGAGAGGACCGCCGCGCCCGCCGCGTCGCCGAAGAGCACGTAGTTGACCAGCTCGGCGGGGGCGGTCCGCTTCAGGTCGACGGCGAGGTCGTAGAAGCGGGCGATGACGTCCCCGCCCAGCACCAGGACCCGCCGCCCGTCGCCGCTCAGCAGGATCTGCCGGGCCACGTCGAGCGCCTGCACGGCACCGGAGCAGCCGGACTGGAGCTGGAAGGAGCGGACCTGGTCGATACCGAGGCGGTCCGCGACGACGTTGACGGTGGCCGGCATCAGCCGGTCCGGCGTGGCCGTGCCCAGCACCACCGCGTCCACGTCCGAGGGCGCCAGACCGGCCGCCTCCAGAGCCCGCCGACCCGCCCGCTCGGCCAGGTCCGCCAGGGTGTCGGTGAGCCGCCCCGACTCCAGGTCGAGCGCCAGGTGGCGGGACCTGGTGCCGATGAACGCCTCGACCCACTGCTCCCACAGCGGGTCCATGCCGAACCTGCGGGCAAGCGCGGCGTTGTCCACGGCGGGTCCCGGCAGCGCGGAGGCCGCCGAGAGGATGTGTACGTCCCGACCGGTCATCAGTGCCTTCTCCTCGTGCTCTCTCTTCCGGTGGAGGGTCAGTCGGACAGCAGGATCCGGGCCTCGGCGGAGGCCCGGACCCCGGTCATGCGCCAGGTGCGGAAGCCGGTCAGGCCCTCGTAGCGGCCGCCGGTGCCGGTGGCCGGGTAGTACACCCACTCGCTGGTGCGCACGTCGTTGAAGTCGGCCCAGCCCTCGGCGTGGATGGTGCCGTCGTCGAGGGTGATGTCCTCGGTGTAGTAGGTGAGGAGGCCGCCGTCGCCGGGACGGACGTACTCGATCCGGAACGAGCCGTGCGAGGTGCCGATGAGCTTGCCCGACTCGTCGAACAGCTCGTCGTCGAAGGTTCCGGTCTGCCCGATCTGCGGGTCGGCGACCTCGACGTCGTCGACCACCTTCACGACGATCTCCCTGGGCACGCGGATGACGATCTGGTCGGCCATGGCTGGGGTCCTTTCACGGGGTGTACGGGAGGGGGTGCCGCCCGGGGGCGGCGGGGGTCACAGGGCCGGGTCCGGCCGGGGGACCGCGATGAGCGGTGGCCCGGCGGGGTGGGCACCCGCGCCGGTGAACGCCTCGGCGGCCTCGGCGGCTCCGCCGCCGGGGTCACCGCCGGGGGAGGGGAAGAAGACCTCGGTGGCCGGCTCCCCGGTGCGGGTCAGAACGGCCCAGAAGCTGCCGCGCGTCCAGGTCGCGCTGTTCAGCGGGTCGTTGTCGGAGAAGGTGTACGGGGCGTACTGCCGGCCCGTCGGGTCCGGCTGGGTGAAGCGGCCCCAGAAGCCGTTGTAGAGGTGGTGGTCCAGGACGTGCGCACTGCGCAGCAACTGGTAGGCGCCCCGGTAGCGGAGGGGATTGGCGGCGGCAGCGGGGCCGGTCGCGCTGACCGCGCCGTGCGGCGTGTACCGGTAGCGGGCGGCGAGCCGCCCCTCCTCGTCGAGCAGGGCGAGCACCGAGCCCTGATGGTCGGTCACCGCCCAGTAGCGACGGCCGCCGGCGGTGAGGACGGCGAGCAGCCGACCGTCGGGGGTGCGGACGAAGTCCGTCGGCGTGCCGTCGTCCGCGACCCGCACCACCCCGAGGGGGCTGTGCGTCAGGACGTGGGTGACGGTACGGCCGTCGACGGTCGTCTCGGTGATGCGGTGCGGAGTCTCGTGCCCCACCCCGTCGTAGGCGATGTCCACCACCCGCTGCCCGCCGAACACCCCGGTCAGCGTCTGCCCGGTGGGGCTGTAGGAGAAGAAGCCGGTCGGGTTCTCCTCCTCGGTGAAGTTGCCCGCCCCGTCGTAGGCGAAGGTCGTCTCCCCGAACAGGGTCACCTGCCCGGCGGCGTTCAGGGTGAAGCGCACCTCCCCGAGGCGCAGCAGGTGATGGGCGCCGTCGTAGGCGTACTCCGTGTCGCCCGCGTGGGTCAGCCGGCCCAGGGTGTCGTAGCCGTAGACGGTCAACTCACCGTCGACCACCGTGTGCCGCAACACCCCGGTGTCGGCGCCACCGCCCGTGCTGTAGCCGTACTCCACCGAGAGCAGCACCTGCCCGGAGAGGTCCCGCACGGTCAGCGCCACCGGCCGCCCGGAGGTGTCGCGGACCGTCTCCTGCACGGCCGGACCGAAGTCCACCGCCACCTGCCGTCCGGCGGCGTCGTGCGTGAGGACGGCGCGGTCGCCCGCCGGGGTGGTGACGGTCGCCGGGCGGCCCGCCGCGTCGTGCGTGTACCGGACCGTGCCCCCGGGCGCCGCCAGCCACAGCGGCAGCCCCTCGGCGTCGTACCCGGCCCGGATCTCCTCCGTCCCGGCCGCGTCCGTGCGCACCGCGCCCGTCAGCCGGGGCCCGCCCGCCGTCCGCGTCCAGTCGAAGGAGTACGCCCAGCCGGGACCGGACTTGGCGACCGTCCTGCCGAGTCCGTCGTGGCGCAGGGCGACCAGCGGCTCCCCGTCGCCCTCGTCGACGACCCCGGCCGGACGGCCCAGCGGATCGTACGGGAGCCCGGTCACGCGCCCGTCGCCGGAGACGACCGCCGTGACCCGCGACAGCCCGTCGTAGCGGTAGCCGGTCCCGGCGAGCGGCGCCGGCGGCGCCACCCGCACGAGCTCGCCCGCCGCGTCGTAGTGGTACGAGGTGGTGGCACCGTTGCCGTCGGTGAAGGACGCCAGCCGTCCGTGCCCGGGGTCGTACGTCCGCGTGTCCAGCGGCTCCCCGCGCCCCCCGACCCGGGTGCGCACCACCCGCCCGGCCGCGTCCCGCTCCAGGAACAGCTCGTGCCCCGCGGGGCTCCGCAGCACGCTCGGCAGCCCGGGGTGGGCCGGGTCGTCGTACCCGGCCGTGAACTCGCCGGACGTCGGCAGCCGCAGGGCCACCGCCCGGCCCTCGGGGTCGTGGCGGCGCTCCAGCACCGCCCCCGAGGCGTCGGTCGTCCGGACCAGGCGGCCCGCGCCGTCCCACTCCCGGCGGACGGTCCGGCCCAGCGCGTCGGTCACCGACAGCGGCCGGCCGGCGCCGTCCAGGACGTAGCCGGTCCGCCGCCCCGTCGGGCCGGTCACCGTCGTGCGGTGGCCCGCATGGGCGAAGGAGGTGCGGACCGGGCCGTCGGCGGAGGTCCAGCCCACCGAGGCCAGCCGCCCCTCCGCCGTGTAGCGCAGTTCCAGCGGCCCGTCGTGCGGCGGGGTGATCCCGGCCAGCCGGCCGGCGCCGTCCCAGGCGTACGTGGTGAGGGCGCCGGCCGCGTCGGTCTCCCGGACCAGCCGGCCGTGCCCGTCGTACTCGAAAAGGGCCACCTTGGCCCCCGTCGGGTCGAGCAGCTTCGTGAACCGGCCCTCGCCGTCCCGGTGCAGCGTCGCCACCCGTCCCCGCGCGTCGGCGAAGCCCAGCGGCTCGGCGGCGTCCCCGGCCCCGACGGACCAGCCCGGCCCGAAACCCTCGTCGGCCGTGACCCCGCCGCGGAAGGAGCGGACGAGCCGCAGCCCCTCCGGACCCGCCACGACCAGGTCGAGCCGGCGCAGCTCCGGCTGCCCGGACGCGAGATCGACCAGCAGGTCCATGCGGTCTCCGATCGGTACGCGGTACACCGCGCGATCAGCGGCGTTCTCCCCCAGCGTGGGCACGGGCGACTCCTCGGGGCAGCGGGCTGTGTCCGGAAACCGGGGCGGCACAGGGGGCCGCCCGGCGGGCCCACACTCACGCCGCGGTCTAAAGCTCGGCTAAGGCGCTCCGGTCCCCGCGACGGGGGACGCAGGGTCACCGCGGATGGTCTGGCGGCAGGGGGGACGGTCGGTATGTGGCCTGGGGACGGGGGGTCTCCGCGGTCGGTATGTGGCCTGGGGACGGCCGGTCTCCGCGGTCGGTACGTGGCCTGGGGACGGCCGGTCTCCGCGGCCGGTGTGCGGCCCGCTCACGCCCGGTCCCTGCGGCCGTCTGCGACCCGCTCCCTCCCGGTCCCACGGTCGGACTCCGCCCCGCGAACGCCACGTCTCGACGACCGGGCCCCCAGAGGGCTCCCGGTCCCTCCGGCCAAGGCTTCGAACCGCCTCCGTGAACCTTCTGTTACAGGGCGCTCGACCGCCTCCGACGTCTTCTAGGCTGGGCCGACCACGCGATCTGGCCATTGCTGGGAAGGAGACGCACGTGACCCCCACCGCCGTCGAGAACCCTTCGCCCGTCACGGTCCGCACCGCCGAACTCGCCTGTCTCGAAAAACTCCTGGACGCGGCCGAGGCGCGCCGCTCCGCCGTGGCCGAGATCGCCTCCGATCCCGGCACCGGCAAGTCCCGGCTGCTGACCGCCCTCGCCCGGCTCGCCGAGCGCCGCGGGGTCAGGGTGCTGCGCGGGCGGTGCGCCGAGGGCGCCCCCGCCCTCGCCCACGGCCCCGTCGTCCAGGCGTTCTCGGCCTGGCGGGGACAGGGCGCGGACGACCCGGCCACCTCACCGGCCGACGCCCTTCTCGCCCTCCTCGCCCGGACGCCGGGCGAGGAGGACCACCGTGCCGCCGCCGGCGGCCACTGCGCCTACCACGAAGAGGCCCGCCGCCTGCTCGCCGCCTGCCTCGCCGACGCCCCGGGCGGCGTCCTGCTCATCCTCGACGACTACCACTGGGCCGATCCGGGCACGGCCGGCCTCCTGGACACCCTCATCCACCAGCCACTCCCCGCCGGCCTCGTCGTCGCGGTCGCCCACCGTCCCCGGCAGACCCCCACCGGCCTGCGCGCCCTCCTCCAGGAGGGCGTCGAGCAGGGCCTCGTCCACCTCGTCCAACTCCCCGCTCTCGACCCGGAGCAGAGCGCCGCCGTGCTGCGCACGGACCCCGGCGCCCCCGGCCTCGCCCGGCTCACCGAGCTGGCCGGGGGAGTGCCCCTCTACCTCCTCGCCCTGGCGGAGGAGGAGCGGGAACCCCTCGCCGGGACACGGCCCGCGACCGTGACCGGCCGCCTCGCCGTCCACCTGCACACCGAACTCGAACCGCTCGACGAGACCGCCCTGACCGTGGTCCGAGCGGCGGCGGTCCTCGGCGACACCTTCACCGTCGACTCCGTCGCCGAGGTCGCCGCCGCCGCCCGCTCCCGC
>NZ_JBHXLV010000199.1:0-11879 GCF_042721685.1 Streptomyces sp. NPDC058459
AACGAGTCCTGGGCGCCTTCGTCGGCAGCAGCCTGCTGGTGTACACGGTGGAGGACGGCCGGGCGCACGTCCTGGGTGCCAGAGGAGTGGAGAAGAGGCTGCTCGACCTCGTGGACGGCCGGGTGCTGGAGCAGCGTGATCCGGTCAGGGAAGTGGTAGCCACCGGCCGGCCGGTGTTCGTGGACTCGCGGCCGCAGCATCTGCTGAGGTACCCGCACCTCGCCGAGATCACGAAGGCCAGTGGGATGAACGCCGCGATCTACCTGCCGCTGACGGCCTCCGGGCACACGTTCGGTGTCTGCCTCGTCGCTTTCGAGGACCCCCACACCACCCTCAGCAGTGAGGACAGCACCCTGATGAGCGCGTACAGCGCGCTCGTCGCGCACGCGCTGGAACGCGCTCGGCTCCACGACGCGGAGCACCGGCGCTCCCACGAACTGCAGAGCAGCCTGCTTCCCAAAGCCCTGCCGCATATCGCCGAGTGCAGTACAGCGGCGCGCTATCTCTCCGCCGGGCGGGACATGGAGGTGGGCGGGGACTGGTACGACGTCATCCCCCTGTCCGGCTGCCGGGTCGCCTTCGTCATCGGTGACGTCGTCGGCCACGGACTGGCGGAGGCCGCCACCATGGGGCGGCTCCGCACGGCCGTGCGCACCCTGGCCGGCTTCGAACTGCCTCCCGACGAGATCATGAGCCACCTGAACGACACGATCGGCGAGCTGGGCCCCGACTCGTACGCCACCTGCCTGTACGCGCTGTACGACTCCACCGACGGACGGTGCTCCATCGTCAGCGCGGGACATCCACCGCCGGCGATCGTCCACCCGGACGGCTCGGTCCGCTTCCTGGACCTCATCCCGGACCCACCGCTGGGGGCCGCGGAACCGCCCCTGAGCACCACCGAGTTCCTCGTGCCGGAGGAGAGCCTCCTGGTCCTCTACACGGACGGGCTGGTCGAGTCCTCACAACGCACCCTCGACCAGGGCCTGTCCGAACTCGAACGGCTGCTCAGCACCGCCCGGCGGACCGATCTCGACCGGCTGTGCGACCGCATCGTGGCGGACCTCCTGCCGCCGGAGCAGCCCACCGCGGACGACAGCGCGCTCCTGATCGCACAGGTTCACGTCCTCCCCGCCGACCGGATCGCGTCGTGGACGCTGCCCGACGAACCCCAGGCCGCCGGCCAGGCGCGTCGTCACATCCGCCGGCAGCTGGGCGAGTGGGGCCTCGATGAGCTGTCGTCCACGACGGAGCTGCTGGCCAGCGAGCTGGTGGGCAATGTGGTCCGGTACGCGACGGGTCCCATAAGCCTGCGGATGCTGCACGGCGAGGACCTGATCTGCGAGGTGTCCGACGGCAGCTTGACCATGCCGCGCATCCGCCAGGCGTCCGAGACCGATGAAGGCGGCCGCGGACTGCAACTCGTCGCGGCCCTGTCCGAGAAGTGGGGCACTCGCTACACGGTGTCCGGCAAATGGATCTGGACCGCCCAACCGCTCGGGGGCACCGAGGGACCGGAGGGACCCTGGACCGCCTTCGACCCGGACACGATCGCCCCGCTCTGACCCGCCCCACCCCGCCCCACCCCACTCTGCCCCACCCCACTCCGATGACCCCTCGCACCTCCGGACGGCCCCTGGCCTCCACCATCCGCACGGGGCCCCGCGCCCCGCAGCCTGTCCGTCGCTACGGGTCGCCGTTGAGCAGCGCCCGGAAGGGAGGTCGCGCACGGTTTCCAGCGCAGTGCGCCCGGTGCCGGGGTGGCCGAGGCCGCCGGGACCGCCGTCAGCGTACGTGCGGCGGCGGAGGGCGTGACGGCGGAGGAGAGTATCGGGCGCGTGTGATGTCCTTCGGTGGGGCAGGGCGGCGGCAGACCGCCGACCGGTCCCGGCCGCACGGTGGTGCCGCGCACATCGGCCCGGGGACCGGGCCGCCCTGCGACTCCGGTCGAAGGAGTGTTCCGCGACCTGGGTCGGAGGTCCCCCTCCTCAGGGACCGCTGGCCACAGGGCGCCTTACTGGGATCATGGAAGGATGGGGAAGACGCCGGCGACCATGGACGACCCACCACCCCACCGGGGACATCGGCATGCGTGGCGCCTTCTGGTGGCCGCGGCGCTGGGCGGTCTCTACTGGTTCCTGACCGCGACCCAGCTGCCGGACAGGTATGTGTCCGACGGCGCCTACTGGTTCGTCGTCGGTGACCCTCTGGTGGCAGGCGGCTGCCTGGCGCTCCTCGTCCGGCGGCGACGCTTTCCGCTGCCGGTGGCCCTGGCGGTCGTCGCCGCGTCGGCGGTGTCGGTGCTGGCCTCCGGTGCCGCGCTTCTGGCCCTCGCCTCGGTCGCCGCGCTCCGCCGGCCCTGGTGGACGGGGAGCGTCACCGTCGTGTACCTGGCGGCCGCCCAGGTCACCGCGTCGCTGTACCCGGTGCGCGGCGAGTCTCCGTCGCCCTGGCTGTCGCTTGCGTTCACCGTGCTGAGTGCGGGCATCTCGGTGGCCGTCGGTGTGGCGGCCGGTGCCCGCCGCGCCGAGACGCACTCGCTGCGGGAACGAGCCCGGAGCGCGGAACGCGAGCAGGCCGCCCGGACGGCGCAGGCCCGCGCCGAGGAGCGCAACCGGATCGCCCGCGACATGCATGACGTCGTCGCGCACCGGATCTCCCGGGTCGCCCTCCAGGCCGGGGTGCTGGACCATCGCGGCGACCTCACCGCCGAGGACAGCCGCATGCTCGTCCGTGGCATCGTGACCAGCTCGCACCAGGCCCTGGAGGAGCTTCGAGACGTCCTCGGAGTGCTCCGCTCCGACCCTGACCGACCAGAGCCCGAGCCGCCCTCCCTGCACCGAATCCCGGAACTCGTAGCCGAGGCGCAGGCAGCCGGCCTCGACGTGCGGCTCACTTCGAGGGTGTCGGGCAGCCCACCCGACGGTGCCGACCGCGCCTGCTACCACGTTGTCCAGGAAGGGCTGGTCAACGCCGCCAAGCACGCCCCCGGCTCCGTCGTCCGCGTCACGGTGCGGGGCGCTCCGGGCGACGGACTGACCATCGAGATCCGCAACTCCGCAGCCGTGGCCGGCGGGCATGCCGGGCTGCCGAGTTCCGGCTTCGGGCTCCTCGGGCTCACCGAGCGTGTCACCCTGGAGGGCGGCGATCTCGAACAGCGCCCCACAGCCGACGGCGGCCACCTTCTCACCGCACGGCTACCCTGGCCGGACCAGCAGCCCGGGAGGGCCTGAAGTGAACAGCCACGGGCAGCCCGCCGAGCCGATCCGAGTCCTGATCGTCGACGACGACCAACTGGTCCGCCTGGCACTGCGCCTGGTCATCGAGGCCGAACCGGACCTGATCGTCGTAGCCGAGGCCGCCGACGGAGACGGCGCGCTCGCCGCCGTGGACGACCATCATCCGGACGTCGTCCTGATGGACGTCCGCATGCCGGGACGCGACGGCGTCAGCACCACCCGCGACGTTCTCACCCGCCCGTCTCCGCCTCGCGTCCTCATGCTCACCACCTTCGACTCCGACGACCTGGTGCTCGGCGCGCTGCGCGCCGGAGCCCTCGGGTTCGTCGTCAAGGACACGCCTCCCCCACGCCTCCTGGAAGCGGTGCGCACGGTGGCGCAGGGCGACCCCGCCCTGTCTCCGACAGTCGCGGCCCGTGTGATCGCCGCGGCGACCGGCCCGCACTCCTCCGCCGTACGCGACTCCGCCCGCGAGGCCGCGCGCCGCCGCCTCGCCTCTCTCACCGAACGTGAACACGCCATCGCTCAGGCCATCGCCGACGGCCTCGACAACCCGTCCATCGCCGCCCGCCTGCACATCAAGGTCTCTACCGTGAAGGCCCACACCACCAGCCTCTACACCAAGCTGGACGTGACGAACCGTGTCCAGATCGCCCTGATGGTCCGAGACGCGCAGGGGTGACCGAGCCCCGCCGCCGCATCCGTCGCCGCCCGCGACGCGACCGCTTCGGCGCCCGACGGCCAGGGCCGCCGTAGTGGTCCTCGCGTCTACGGGGATGGCCCCGGCCCCGTCGTCAGCACCAAGCAGCGAAGCCCTGGTGTTCGCCGTCCGCGAGGGGACGGTTCCCGATCTCGGCGGGCGGGTACCCGGCGACATCACGCAGCAACTGGTAAGCCTCACCGATCGCCAAGTGAGCCGCAGTGGACTCTTGAGGCGCCGGTGGATACTGCTGGCACGGCGTCTCCGACCGGCCGACTTCCTCCCCGCCGGGTTAGGGGTGATCCGCCAGACCCTGCGTCGCCGGGGCATCCGGGCGGTGGTTCCGGAGAGGGGTGACCGGAAGGCCAACCGCCTACGGCGCGGCTGGGCCGGCGGCAGGCCGCCTGCCTTCGACCGCGAGCTCTACGAAGCGCGCAACGTCGTCGAACGCTGCTTCAGCCGCCTCAAGCAGTTCCGCGCCATCGCGACACGGTTCGACGACATGCTGTTGCTGAACCTCAACGGCAAGGGCAAGACGGAGATTCTCATTCGCGTCGAGGACCGCCACATCTTCATCGGCGAGTGCAAGTTCTGCAAGGGTCCCAAGACCATCCGACGCGGCAACCCGACAGAGATCATCGCCAAGTCCCTGGGAAAGATCCGTTCTCACCCGAGCTTCAAGCGCGAGGGCACCCGCAGCGATGAGTTCGGAGTGGGCTATCACTCCAAGGAGTGATAGCCGCTAGCCTCGCCCGCACCCTCATCTGCTACCGCAGACTCGCCAAATGAGATGGCTTCTAAGGGTGGCCAGCGGTGGTACGGGGCAACGCCGGGCAAGCCACTGCCGAGTTCCCGGCGAGGGCGGCGGACAGCCACGCGGTGCTCTACGCCGCCGGGCTGCGTCATCATGTGAGGGCGGCCGCAACCAAAGCGGCGGCCCGTGCTACCAGCGCATTGTCCGTAGGCCCCTGCGGATCGTACTTCGTCGACAGGATCGATAGCACGATCGGTGCTCCCTCGGGTGGCCGGACTACACCCACATCATTGGCAACGCCGTATCGCGAGCCGCCACCCGTCTTGTCTGCCAGGACCCAGTCTTGCGGCAGGCCGGCGCGAAAGCGCTCGGTGTTGGTGGTGTTCGCCACCAACCAGCCGCTGAGCCTCTTCCTGTCGCAGGGAGAAAGCGCGCGGCTCAGCAGGAGCTGGCCGTATGTCGTGCCGATGGCCCGAGGGCTCGTGGTGTCCTCCATCCGCCAGGGCTCCGAGCTGTTCAGATCGGGCTCCCAGCGGTCGAGACGGGTGACGTGATCCCCCAGGCTACGGCAGAATCGAGTGATGGCAGTGGGTCCTCCCAGCTCCTTCAGCAACAGGTTACCGGCGCCGTTATCACTTTGACTCACGGTTGCGGCGCACAGTTCGGCGCCGGTCAGCCCATTGGCGATGTTCTCCGGTTTACCCGTTATCGGGATGTAGCCGGCTGCCTCGACGTATTCGGCGCTATAGCGGATACGTCGATTGAGAAACTCACCGTGCCGGTCAACGTCACGCAGAACTGCGGCTGCGGCCAAGCCCTTGAACACCGAACAAATCGCGAAACGCTCGTCGGCGCGGTGCGTCACTGTCGCGCCCGTACCCGCATGCCGTGCGAAAACGCCCAAGCGTGCTGCGTACTGCTCCTCAAGGGCGCGAAGTTGCCGGGCGAGTGTTCCGCCTGGCGTCGCAATGTGCGTCTTGGCGAACGCGGGGGGCACCACCGTAGCGAGTGCGGCACCTGTGCCCAGGGCCAGCACTGTGCGACGGGAGGATGCTGCTCTGATTGCGGTGATGCGACGCAAGGTCTGTCTCACTCTCAGGAGTTGTAGTCTCAGGATGACTGAGGTGCCGTCAGGAGCCAGGTGGAATGGCCCCGGTGTGCTACCGGACGGGGGCTCAAGTTTCGAAATTTCGTCCGGGTAGCTGATCAACAGGCCCGTACGCAGCGATCGCAAGGTGAGATGGCAACGCCTTCCACGATGTGCGTTCCCCGGGCAGATTCCGAATGGGCGTTTACCAGCATATGGTCACGACCTGCCTTTGCAAGTGACAAACGTCATCGAGTCAGCGACTGGCCGATGGAGGCGCCCACTCAGAGGGCGCTGCGTCGACAAGCGGATAAGGGCGCCGACGTCACGTCATGCACACGCTCGAGTCGCTCTACGAAGATGACGCGGCCACCCTGTTCTGACGCCAGCTGCTGCGGGCCAGGTCAGTCCCGTGTATTTCTTCTGGGTAGCGATGGCCATGGCACGCACCCGTTTCTCCGCACGACTGGTTCTCCCGCATCCCCGTAGCCAACTGCGGGGACTGGGTGATGGTCGAGGGCTGCTCGTGAGAGCTGTCCAGATGCGGTTTCTGGCCGGGCGGCGGCGAGGAGGCCGCCTTCTGCGCCAACGCCTACCCGGCGCCCGTTCCGGATTAAACTCACGTGTCGGCTACGGGGCATCCGCATGAAACTCGGAAGGCGAACTGAACTTGGCAGCGCAGCTTCCTGCCCTGCGAGCGATTCGCTAATTGTCCACATCGACGGGCCCGTGAATGAGGCGCAGCTGATTGCGATCGCACAGTCCCCCTAGCCTCCGGCCCGCCGCCAGTTGATCTTCTGACATTTGTCATACGGCGAGATGACATGTGTCATAAATACTCATGACAACTCACACTACCGTGGTGGCAACCGTAGAGCAATGCTCTACTTATGAATCAGGAAGTAATCACGGCCCGGGAATTGCGGAGAACCTATGCCGGAGGGTACGAGGCGGTGCGTGGCGTCTCCTTTTCCGTTGGACGTGGTGAGCTGTTCGCGCTACTCGGGACAAATGGAGCAGGCAAGACCTCAACAGTCGAACTGCTCGAGGGGCTCGCCCGCCCGGCCGGCGGCTCGGTGCGAGTGCTTGGCCACAACCCGTTCACCGAGCGTGCGGCCGTGCGCCCGCGCATCGGAGTGATGCTGCAGGAAGGCGGCTTCCCTTCGGACCTGACCGTCGCCGAGACCGTGCAGATGTGGGAGGGCGTCACCTCCGGCGCGCGGCCCGTCGGAGAATCGCTGGACCAAGTCGGGCTTTCCCACCGGGCAAAGGTGCGGGTGAAGTCGCTGTCCGGGGGCGAGAAGCGTCGGCTGGACCTCGCGCTCGCCCTCCTCGGCAACCCCGAGGTCCTCTTCCTCGACGAGCCGACAACGGGCCTCGACGCCGAAGGACGGCACAGCACGTGGGAGTTGGTCCGCGCCCTCCGCGACAGCGGAACGACGGTGCTGCTGACCACCCACTACCTCGCCGAGGCTGAAGACCTGGCCGACCGGCTCGCCATCATGCACGGCGGTCGGATCGCGGCGGAAGGTCGTCTCGCCGATGTCGTGGCTGCGGAACCGTCACAGATCTCATTCGAACTGCCCACCGGATACCACTTGGGTGATCTTCCGCCCCTCCCTTCGCTGAAAGTGACTGGCCACGAGACCGCGGGCCACCTCGTCCGACTATGGACGAACGATCTCCAGCAGACGACGACGCGGCTGCTGGTGTGGGCCGAGGCAGCCCATCTGGAGCTGAGCCGATTGGACGTCCGGTCTGCCTCCCTTGAGGAGGCCTTCTTGCGTATCGCCCAGCGAGCTAAGGACGACGAGGGCACGACGGACCAGGCCGACGACCAAAACCGCCGGCCAATGGAGCTGCGGAGCGCGAAGCAGGTCGGGAGGGGGGCAGCGGCATGAGCATGACCGGAACATATCCGCGCAAGCATGACGCACTCCGGCCAGCGCGGCGCAGTACGACGGCGTACGGCCGGATTTCCGCGATCGGCCGGACCGAACTGACCCTCTTGATGCGAAACAAGAGTGCCGTTTTCATCGCGCTTTTCATGCCCGTGCTATTGACTTTCAGCTTCAGAGCGGCGGCCGAGGAATTCGACTTGGCTGGCACGGGGCTCGACGTGACATCGGTGCTGCTGCCCAGCGCTATCGGCTTCGTCCTGCTCTTCGCCGTTTACAACAACCTCACCACGGCCTTCGTAGCCCGACGCGAGGAACTGGTTCTGAAAAGGCTGCGCACCGGCGAGCTGAGCGACAACGAGATCCTCCTCGGCACCGCTACACCGATGCTGTTCACCGGGCTGGTGCAGATGGCGCTGCTGGGAGTCGGCGGAACTCTTGCTCTGGATGCCGGCGCACCATCGCACTTCTGGTGGCTGATCGCGGGCGTACTCACCGGGCTGGTTATCGCGGCGGGCCTCGCAGCACTCACCGCATCTTACTCGCGCACCGTTGAAACAGCCGGCATCACCGTCCTTCCCCTGATGCTCGTCTCTGCATTCGGATCCGGCATGCTCGTGCCCACGGAGCTGTTGCCGGATGCGGTCGTACCGTTCCTGGAGTTCTTCCCTCTGTCTCCCGTCGTCGCGCTGATCCGAGAGGGCTGGACCGGCAGGACAGACACCACCGAGATGCTGCTCCAGCTTCTTGGCGCCATCGCATGGTCGGCCGTCGCAGTCGTCGCGACACGACGGATATTCCGTTGGGAGCCCCGCAGGTGAGACGGTCAGAACATTGACCCTTCGACACGCTGGGAAGCTCACTGAGCGTGGCCCTGGCGAGATGCTTGGAGCCGTGAAGGGGTGGCGACGGCGAACGAAGATCGAGAAGGTCGACTTCTACACCCGCGGAACCCTTCACGTGATGTCCTGCCTGATGCTCTTGGTGTGGGTCTGTGTGCCCATCCTCCTTGCTGTGCCGGCCGAGCCCTTGCCTCTGGTCATTGCCGCACTGGTCATGGTTCTCGCAGCAGGGCTGGCCTACAGCGGTGTGAGTGCGGTCCGACAGGCACTGGACTATTACATGCACCGAAGGCCGGCTCCCTGGACAAACCTGGCATGGTGCGGAGGGCTGGTGATGCTCCTCATGGCAGCTGTCGCGGGCTTCGAAGCGACCGCGAGACTGTCAGACCAGGCAGCGCACACAGCCTTGCTGTTCGCCCCCGTCCCGTTCGCCGTCCCACTCGCCATGGTGGTCTCAGTGCGGGTCTTCATCGCCGTGAGCGGAGTGGCGGTACTTATGGGCACGGCATTCCTGGCGGCGACGGGTGAGCGGGGCATGGGCCTTGCAGTGGCACCTCCGATCGTGTTGATGGGCCTTCTGTTTTCGGCATCCGTCGGGCGGCCTAGCGCCTGGTCGCTCTCACTCATATGGGAGCTGAAGCGGAGCAAGGATACCGAAGCGCGGCTGGCAGTGGCCGAGGAGAGATTGCGTTTCGGACGCGATCTGCACGACGTGATGGGAAGGAATCTCGCGTTGATAGCGCTCAAGAGTGAGCTCGCCCTGCAGATGGTGCGGCGCGGCCGGCCGGAGGCCGTGGACCAGATGGTTGAGGTGCAGCGCCTGGCTCAAGACGCCCAGAGAGACGTACGAGAGGTGGTCCGCGGGTCCCGGAAGGCAGATTTGCGGGTCGAACTCTCAGGCGCGGTGAGCGTGCTCGAATCGGCGGGCGTCCGCTGCTTCGTTGCCGGTGCGGACCGACTGGAGCTGCCAACCGCCGTCCATGCGGCCCTGGGGTGGGTGGTGCGCGAAGCGACGACCAACGTGCTGAGGCACGGCGACGCCAAGTGGTGCTCCATCGCCATTTCGGTCACTCCGGTGGATTTTCGCGGGCAAGAGCGAGTGGTGCTCACCGTCGAGAACAACGGGGCCTCCGAGGAGTTGGCGGGTGCAGACGGTTGGGGACTGGCAGGCTTGCGCGAACGGCTGGCCGCATTGGACGGCACCCTGGAGGCGCGGCACGGGGAACGAGGAATCTTCAGGCTGACGGCGACGGTGCCGGTGCCGGTGGAAGTGGCGACGGCATGAGGGGGGAACGCGATGCCATCCGGGACACACAGCCTGCGGCTGACCCTCCGCGGCCTGTACCGCCGGCGGAGGACAGGCAACTGACTCTTGGGACCATGGCCGCACTACTGTCCCTGGAGGATGCCCTGATGGTCGTCGCCGGGTTGAGCGGGCAACTGTCCGCTCAACATGAAGCACATCAGGAGAAGTCCCGGAAGCTGGCCGCGTCCGGCACGGAGGCATCGGAACCTCTGGAAGAGGTGGACGAGTGAGCGGAAAGGGCCAGGAGACCGGGAACAGATCGGCGGCGGGTGTACCGGCGCTACGGGTGCTGCTCGCCGACGACGAACATTTGATCCGCGGCGCGATGACCGCGCTCCTCTCCCTGGAGAACGACCTGACAGTAGTGGCCGAGGCGGCCGCCGGTCCCGAGGCGTTGGCAATGGCTCTGGCGCACCGACCCGATGTCGCCGTCCTCGATTTGCAGATGCCTGGCGCGGACGGTGTGAGCGTAGCTGAATCGTTGCGGGCCCAACTGCCGGAGTGCGTCATCCTGATTGTGACAAGCCATGGCCTACCGGGGCACCTCAAACGCGCCCTTTCCGTGGGGGTACGCGGTTTCGTGCCGAAGACCGTAAGTGCCCAGCGACTGGCCGAGATCATCCGCACGGTTCACGCCGGGAGTCGTTACGTGGACCCGGGGTTGGCCGCCGATGCCATCGCCGCCGGCGACTCTCCACTCATCGCACGGGAGGCGGAGATACTGGACATGGCCGCAGACGGCGCGCCTGTCTTGGAGATCGCCGAGCGGGCCGGCCTCTCGCAGGGCACCGTGCGCAACTACCTCTCCTCAGCAGCCATCAAACTTGGGGCGGACAACCGACACGCAGCGGTCTATATCGCACGTGAGCGTGGCTGGCTGTAGCTGCAGAAATCCGGAGTGCCCTTGCCTCTTTTCGAGCAAATCCGCACCGTCCTCCACCAGTGGACACGCGCCTGGAACGAGCACAATCCCCGCGGTGATCGGAGCAATGAGGCGAATTGCGCGATGGGCCATAGGCGATAGGCTCACCGTGTCGATGCTGGCGGAATATGGGCTATCCGGCACAGGGAAGAGCCGGGGCCATCAAGCAATCAGCAAGGCGGAGAGCAGCAAGCAGAGGCCGAGCGCGCTCACAGTGGGCGGAATTCACCACCAGGGGGTATCGTCGATCAGTCACTCTCGCACGCATCGTCTGCAAGCGTCTCGCATACCACAGAGCGGGGGTGAGCCTTTCACTTGCTGTTTCTACGCTGAGATTATAGGCGTGAGGCTTCCAAATAAGGCATGGACGCGCGTCGATGCTCCAGGCGCATCTGGTTACCTCCGACACGCGACTGGTCAATCAGACTGCGTCTCGAGGTGCCGGAGAACTTTGGCCGAAATTCCAGCCATTGCAGCGACCTCATCCTCCGTAAGGACGTCGAAGAAGAGTCGCTGGATATGCACGACGTGTTGAGGTGCGGCGTTCTCGATCGCCTGGTAACCGGTCGGGGTAGCAACCACAAACGCCCCCCGCCCGTCTTCGGGACAGTCCTCCTTGGCTACGAGCCCGCGCTTCACCATGCGACCGATTTGGTGGGACATGCGACTCTTCTCCCATTCGACCGAATTCGTCAGGTCCATGAAGCGCATCTGCCCACCGACGGCCGAGAGCTTGGCTAGCACGATGAAGTCGGAGGCCGAGATACGAGAGTCAGCTTGGATCCGTCGAGAGAGCCGCCCGATGAGCTTCTCCTGCATACGGATGAAACCGTCCCAGGCAGCCTGCTGCTCCTGGGTCAGCCGGTGAGGTGATGCGTTCATGAGACGAGCCTAACGAGGTTTTCGGCAGCTCATCCATAGCTCCAACGCGACTGTCGGCGAAGGTCATACCCATTTTGCGGCTCCAGGAGGTGCCGTTGGCCTCCTTCACCACCAGTCGGTGTGGCGACTGTCTCACAGAAGAGGGGGCAGCCTGGTGAGCCGCCCATGAAGCCCCCATCCGAGCGGAAGGACAACACGATACAACCAGCGGGCCAGAGGCGGCCCTCCTCACCCGGGTCGGTGAGGAGG
>NZ_JBHXLV010000200.1:0-11876 GCF_042721685.1 Streptomyces sp. NPDC058459
AGCGAAGTGACGCTCGGCCGGGGCCCGTTCGGTGACGCGCACGCGTCAGCGGCGCTTACGGCGGCTCAGCAGGCTCAGCGCGACCACCGCGACCGCGCCGGCGATCAGCAGCTTGCGCTTGTCGCGGACCTGCTCGGGGGCACGGTCCTGCCAGAGCTGCTCGGCCTGGCCGGCCTTGGCCCGGACCTGGGTCGCGGCCGCGGCGGCCTTCTCCTTGACCGGGTCCGGCACCTTCTCCGCCAGCTTCTGCGCGGTCTCGGCGGTCTGCACCTTCAGCGCGGCCGCCTTCTCCTGCGCGCGGGCCTTGACGTCGGCCTTGTCGGTGAGCGCCTCCACGGTCTCCCCGAGCTCGTGGCGGGTCCGCTCGACCTGCTCGCGCAGCTCCTGCGGGCTCGCGGACGAGGACTCCTCGAACGGCTGCTGTGTCATCGCTTGGCACTCTCCTTGATCTCGGCCACATCGGCCTTCACACTGTCGATGGTCTGTTCCGGAGCGGGCGGGGCGGCCTGGCCGACCTCCTTCTTGCCGGTCAGGGCGAGTACCGCCGTGACCACGCCGAGGACGCCGGTGACGATGAGCGCGGCCGCCCACACGGGAAGAGGTACGGCCAGGGCGGCGATCGCCGTGGCGACCAGGGCCTGGAGCGCGAGGAAGCCGGTCAGCCCGGCACCGCCGAACAGCGAGCCGCCCTTGCCGTACCGCTTGCCCTTCTCCTTCATCTCCGCCTGAGCGAGCCGGAGTTCACCCCGCACCAGCTCGGTGAGCTGCTGCGAGGCTCGTTGCACGAGTTCACCGACCGGCTCCTCACGGGCCACCGCCTTTTCACGGTCGGGTTCGAACATGACCATCACCCCTCCTGCGTATCCGGAAGACCGGATGCCCCGCATACGCGGAAGGACGCCTGCCCGGCCCCGGTTCCATATGGTCCTCACATCGGAGGCACCGACATGGACGGGACCGGGCGGACCGGGGAGACGGGGGAGACGGGGGAGACCGGAGGGACCTGGGGGACCTCGGGGGAGAGGTGTCACGCCTGTGGCCAGCTGTCCGCCTCCCGGGGCGCCGGCTCCTCCGCCTCGAAGGTGGTGGGCTGTCCGGTCGGGGCGAGGATCTCGTCGCCGAACAGATCCTGGAGCCAGTTGGTCTGGTAGACGGTGTCGAGGTAGCGCTCGCCCAGGTCCGGCGCGATGGCCACCGCCGTCAGGTCACGGGTGTCGTGGCGGGCCAGCCAGTGTGTCGCGCCGCTGACCACCGTGCCTGTGGACCCGCCGAACAGGAAGCCGCGCCGGGCCATCTGGTGGCAGGCCCGGATGGTGTCCGCCTCCTCCACCCGGATCACCTCGTCGACGTAGGACTCGTCGAGCAGCGGAGGCCGCATGCTCATCCCGAGGCCGGGGATCATCCGGCGGCCCGGTTCCCCGCCGAACGCGACCGAGCCCACGCTGTCCACCGCGACGATCCGCACCGGCCGGTGCCACTGCTGGAAGTAGCGGGCGCACCCCATCAGCGTCCCGGCGGTGCCCGTACCGACGAACAGCACGTCCAGGTTCGGGAAGTGCCGGGCTATCTGCGGTGCGGTCGTGCGGTAGTGCGCCTGCCAGTTGCCGGGGTTGGTGTACTGGCTGAGGCAGACGTACCGGTCGTCGGAGGCGCACAGCGAGCGGACGTACTCGATCCGCGTGCCGAGGAACCCGCCGTTCTCGTCCAGGTCGGCCACGATGTGCACCTTGCTGCCGAGGGCCTCCATCAGCAGCCGGGTCGACAGATTGCAGCGCGAGTCCGTCACGCACAGGAACTTGTAGCCCTTGCTCGCGGCGATCATGCTGAGCGCCACGCCGAGGTTCCCGGACGAGGACTCGACGATGACGGAGTCCGGCTTGAGGATGCCCTCCCGCTCGGCGCCCTCCACCATCTCGTTCGCGGCCTTCAGCTTGATGGAGCCGGCGAAGTTGAAGCCCTCGCACTTCAGGTACAGGGGACATCCGAGGATCGACTTGAGGTCGACGAAGAGATGGCCTTCGTTGAAGTCATGGGGTGCGGATATGACGGGCACGGTGGGCCTCCTGGTACCGGGGAAGGGCAGCGCTCTCAGCCGTACCGGCGCAGGTCGTGGAAGAAGTTGTCGATGAGGCCGAGGTTTCCCGCGGCGGCCGTCTCGTCGTAGACGTACTTGCCGACGGCGAGGTCGAGGACGCCGAGCCCGAAGGGCGAGAACACGATCGGCCGGTCGGGCGGCGGGGCGGCCCGGCCGAGCATCACGTCGTTGAGCGTGCCGTTGAGGAAGTCCCGGTTCCCGGTGCGCTGTTCGACCAGGTGCGGGGAGGTGTCGGCCTTCAGGCAGTGCTCCACGTCGTCGACGAAGTTCGCGGACGCCAGGAGGACTTCGGGGGCGAGGTCCCGCAACGAGACGTGCAGGACCAGCGGGTTGTGGGAGAACAGCGACGCGTCGGACACGTGGGGCTGTCCCGCGACCGTGGCGAAGACGACCAGGTCGCTGGAGCGGATCAGGTCCGCCGCGCTGTCGTGCACGGTGACCTCGGCGCTCGTCCCGCTCTGCCGCAGATAGTCGCAGAAGCCGGCGGCGCTGTCGGCGGCCAGGTCGTGCACCCCGACCGTCTCGAACTCCCAGCCGGTTCCGGCGAGGAAGGTGTGGATGTAGCGGGCGATCAGCCCGGTGCCGAAGAACCCGACGCGGGTCGGGCGCGGCCGGTCGCGGCTGAACCAGTCGGCGGCCAGCGCGGCGGACGCGGCGGTCCGGGTCGCGCTGATGACGGAGCTCTCCAGGCAGGCGAACGGATAGCCCGTCGTGGGGTCGTTGAGGATCAGCACCGCCGAGGCGCGGGGGAGCCCGGAGCGGACGTTGTCCGGGAAGCTGGAGATCCACTTCATGCCGTCGACCCCCACGGACCCGCCGACCGACGCCGGCAGCGCGATGATCCGCGAGCTGGGCCGGTCGGGGAACCGCAGGAAGTAGGACGGCGGATTGACCGAGTCCCCGGCGCCGTGCAGCCGGTAGGTCGCCTCGACCAGGTCCGTGATCTCCTTCTCGCGCCCGGTGAGCGCCTTCTGCACCTGCTCACCGGAGATCACCGCGAACGTGGGCGACACCGGGCCGGGTGCGGCCGGCCGCGCGGGGGTGGGCAACAGGTCGGTCATCGCTCGCTCGCCTCCGGGTTCGTGGCACCGGCTTCGAGGCGGCGCGGCTCGGCCATGCCGACCAGCACCTCCCGGTCCCCGGTGTAGGGCTCCCTGCTGTGCGCGGTACGGACGTTGTCGACGAGCAGCAGATCACCGGCCAGCCACGGCTCGCGCCGGGTGTGCTTCTCGTACGTCGCGTTGAGCAGCTCGACCACGTCCTCGCCGATCGGAGTGCCGTCGCCGAAGCGGGTGTTGAACGGCAGGCCGTCCGCGCCGTAGATGTCCACGAGGTACTCGCGCACTTCGGGGGCGAGCGTCCACTCGTTGAGGAAGGCGATCTGGTTGAACCAGCACGCCTCACCCGTGACGGGGTGGCGGACCACGGCCGGGCGCCGTTGCGTCGTCCGCAGGGAGCCGTCCGGCTGCCACGCGGCCTCGATGCCGTGCGACCGGCAGTAGCTCTCGACCCCGGCGCGGTCGGCGGTCCCGAAGGACTCCTCCAGGGACGCCCCGATCTCGTCGTTGTAGGAGCGGGTGAGCAGCCAGCCCTCCCGCCCGAAGCGCTCCCGCACGTCGGCGGGCAGCTCCCGCAGCACCTCCGCCGCGTCGGCCACCGCCGTCGCCCCGCCGTCCTCGGGCGCGGTCATGCAGGCGAACAGCATCAGGCCGGGCGGCTCCTGCGTGTAACTCAGCTCGTGGTGCATGCACATCGGCTGGTTGGCCGGCCAGGTCGTGGAACGGTAGAGCCCCGAGCCGTAGGTCTCGCGGGGCGCGAAGGACTCGCGCTCCGTCATGAGACCGCCGGTCAGCCGGGCGAACGCGGCCCCTATCTGCTCGGGGTCCCGCAGCCCCAGGCCCCGGACCAGCAGCGACCCGTGCTCGGCGACCTGAGTGCGCAGCACCTCGCGGTACCGCTCCGCCCAGGCCGGCACATCGGCCGGGGTGTCGATGCGGGCCATCGGCGGTCTGCCCGGCCGCAGCTCCACATCGAGCGGGGCTGACAGGGATGAGGTCGACATCTCGGATTTCCTTTCGGTCGCCCGTCACGGGGCTGGGTTGGGGGAGGGGTCAGGCTGAGGCCGGCGCATCGGCTGCCGCAAGTACGGCCTTCGCCGCCTCGGTGGGGCGCAGGCGCGGGAAGTAGTGCCCGCCGTCGGAAAGTTCGTGCAGGTCCACAAGGCCGGCCAGCAGCAGCCAGTCCCGGTGGGCCCCGGTGTACCCGGCCGTGTACGGATCGTCGGCGGCCACCACCACCGACACCGGGGCCGTGAGCCGTACCGCCGGCGGGTTCTCCAGGGCGTCGCAGAAATAGCGGTGCGCGGAGAGGCAGTCGTGCCGGTAGGCGGCGCCGACCCGCTCGGCGTGCCGCGCGGTCAGCTCCGCGAGCTCGGTGTAACCGCCCTCCTCGGCCAGTCGTGCGGCGATCTCGGCGTCGCTGCGGACCGACAGCGCCTCCACCGCGGCATGCCGCTCGGCGGCCGTGCCGAGCAGTTGCGCGCCGAGGAACAGCCGCGCCACCTCCACCCCGCGCTCCTGGAGTCTGCGGGCCGTCTCCACGGCCGGCGCGGCGCCCGACGAGTGGCCCCACAGCATGACCCGGGTGAGACCGCGCGCGGTGATTTCCGCCGCGACCCGCTCCGCCACCTCGGCGATCGAGGCGAACGGTTCCTGCCGCCCGGCCAGGTCGTGCCCCGGCAGCTCCACCGCGAGGACCGGCATCCCGCCGCCCGCCAGCGCGCTCGCCACCGGCTGGAAGTTGACCGCGTTGCCGCCCGCGTACGGGAAGCACACGAGCGCGCACTCCGGCGTCCCGTCCGCCTCCGCCAGCGGCTGGAGCAACTCCCCGGTCCGACCCGCCGCGCCGTCCAGGAGCGCGGCCAGCTCGGCGAGGACCGGGTTCCGGGTGATGTCCTTCAGGGACACCGCGCGGTCCAGCGCGATCGTCAGCTTCACCGCTGTCAGGGAGGTGCCACCGGAGTCGAAGAAGTGGTCCCTGCGACCGATCCGCTCTTCGGGAACGCCGAGCAGTTCGGCCCACGCCGCCGCGAGCCGCCGCTCGGCCGAGGTACGCGGCCCCCGGTCCTCGGCGTCTTCCCGCGCCTCGGGCGTGCTCCGCCCGGCCAGCGCGGTGAGCGCCTTCCGGTCGGTCTTGCCGTTGGCGGTCAGCGGCAGGGCATCCTGCCACTGGAAGGCGGCCGGGACCATGTACGCCGGCAGCGCCGCGCCCAGCGCCTCGCGCAGTTCGTCCACGAGCAGCTCGCGCCCGGCGTAGAAGGCGACCAACTGCTGCCCCTGACCGTCCCGTTCGGCCACGACCACCGCGCCGTCCCGCACCCCCGGCACCCGCAGCAGCGTGTTCTCGATCTCGCCGATCTCGATGCGGAAGCCCCGGATCTTGACCTGGTTGTCCCGGCGCCCCAGGAACTCCAGCTTCCCGCCGGGATGCCAGCGCCCCCAGTCACCGCCGAGGTACAGCCGCTCACCCGGCCGGTACGGGTCCTCCAGGTACGCCTCACGGGTCCGCTCGGGATCGTTGACGTAGCCCCGGCCCACACAGACGCCGGAGAAGGCGATCAGCCCCGGCGCGCCCAGCGGCACCAGCTCCAGCCGCTCGTCCACGACCAGGACGCGGACGTTGTTCACCGCACGCCCCAGCAGGACGCGCTCGCACGCCCCGTCGATGATCTCGTGGTTGGTGTCGTCCGAAGTCTCGGTCAGACCATAGGCGTTGACCAGCTTGATGCCCGGCTGCACGGCGAACCAGCGCTGCGTCAGCTCCGGTTTGAGCGCCTCCCCGGTCACGGACACGAACCGCAGGTCCGGGAAGTCCCGCGGGTGCCGCTCCAGGTAGGAGACCAGGACCTCCAGGTAGGAGGGCACGAGCTGGGTGACCCCGGCCCGGCCGTCCACCAGCGTGTCCGCGAACCGCTCCACGTCCATCAGCACGTCCTGCTCCACCAGCAGTGTCCGCCCGCCCACCAGCAACGCGGAGACCAGCTGCCACAGCGAGATGTCGAAGCACTGCGGCGCCGTCTGCGCCACCACCCCGCCCTCACCGACACCCAGGTCGTCGATCTTGGCGAAGAGGTGGTTGAGCATCCCCGCGTGCTCGCACATCGCGCCCTTCGGCTCGCCCGTGGAGCCGGAGGTGAAGTAGATGTAGGCCAGCTGACCAGGGTCCACGGCGACACCGAGGTCGTCCTCGGCGTGCCCCTCGGCGCAGGCGTCCCCGATGAGCAGCCGCTTGGCGCCGGGAACGCGCGCGAGGGCCAGGTCGAGGGTGCCGGTGCTGCCCGGCTCGGTGAGCGCCAGCCGGCACCCGGCCCGGGAGAGGGTGGCCGCGACCCGGCTGGGCGGGAAGTGCGGCTCGATCGGCAGATAGGCGCCGCCCGCCTTGAACACGGCCAGCGTCGCGGCCAGCCAGTCGAGATTCCGCTCGGTGACCACGGCCACCACGTCCTCCCGGCCCACCCCGCGCGCCACCAGCGCCCGCGCCAGCCGGTTGGCCCGGCGGTTCAGCTCGCCGTACGTCCACTCCCGGCCGCCGTGCACCGCCGCCACCGCGTCCGGGTGCCGCCGTGCGCGCCGCTCGAACAGTTCGTGTGCCCGCGCGTCCGGCAGCTCCCGACCGGGACCGGCCAGGCCCTCCAGCTGCTCGTGCCGCTCCTCGGCCGACAGCAGGCTCTGCCGCGTGTGCTCGGCGTCCAGGTCGGCCGCGATCAGCTCCAGCGCCCGCAGGTGGTACCCGGCGACGCGGTGGGCGCTCACGGCGTCCAGGACGTCCGTGCGGTACCGGAGGACCAGGCGTCCCTCGGCCTCGGACCAGTGCACGTGCAGGACACGGTCGCCGGAGAGGGGGTTCGGCGCGCCGCAACTCACCTCGAACGCCGGTTCCGTCAGGCCCAGTTCGCGGCGCAGGTCCGCCAGGGCGAAGTCCCGGTGGGCCAGCGTCTCCGACTCGGCCCGGTGCGCCGCTCCGGCGAGCGTGCGCCAGGTGCCGGGGGAGACGGTGAGGCGGCACGGCAGGGGCTCGCCGGCCGTGCCGGAGGCGTATCCGGTCACCACGTCCTGCTCGCCGGTCAGTGAGGAGAGCACCTTGGCGTGGGCCGCCAGCAGCAGCGCGCCCGCGGGCACGTCGAGCCGTCGCGCCAGGTCGCCCAGGGATGCGGGCAACGGCATTTGGTGCTCGGCCGTGCCGGGGAGCGGCACCCCGGCCCAGCGCGGCACCGCGGTGTATCCGCCTGCGGTCAGTACGCCGCTCCAGAACTCCCGGTCCGCCTGCACACGCGTTCCCATCGAATGCTCCCTCAGTTCACGGACGCCGCGGCGGCGCTGTCCACGGACGGTTGTGGTGTCCTGCGGCCGGTACCGGCCGGCCGCGGCGCGGCCTCCGGCATCTCCACGGCGGGGTTGCCGCCCCAGCGCGCGTGCGCGGGGACTTCCTCGCCCTTCATGAGGAAGGAGTCGGGCGCCAGCCGCGCGCCGTCGCCCATCGTCACGCCGTAGTGCACATGCGAACCGACGCCCAGGGTGCAGCCCGCACCGAGCGTGCTGATGTCGGACTTGAACGTGCCGTCCTCCTGCGAGTGGCACTGGACCTTGCTGCCGGCGTTCAGGGTGCAGTCGTCGCCGATGACGGCGAGCGTGCGGTCCGTCATGTAGCAGCCGTCGTCGAACACCCGGCGGCCGATGCGGACACCGAGCAGGCGCCAGACGAGGGACTTGTAGGGGGTCCCGTTGAAGATGTTCAGGTGCCGGTCCGGCACCTTCCACAGGCGCTCCTGCGACCAGAAGGCCGGGTCGTAGATGGAGCACAGCATGGGGTGCAGCGGGCGGAAGCGGGTCAGGCAGCGCTCCACCAGCACGTAGTAGAGCGTCGACAGGACCAGCGTCAGCGCCATGTACGTGGCGATCACGACGTGCCCCAGCACGCCGTACAGCTCCACGGTGGTCAGTGCCAGCAGCGTCAGCGCGAGGACGTGCAGCCAGCGCAGGAACAGCATGAAGCCCATCGAGCGCAGGTTGAAACGATTCTTCGCCGAGAGGTTCCGGCTGAACTCCTCCCCGGTCCTGAAGTGGTCGAACCGGGAGTCGCGCTCCACCGACCTGGGGATCTCGAAGCACGGCGAACCGAGCAGCCCGACCCCCTCGCGGATCTCCCCGTCGAGCGGCACCATCACCTTCGTCGCCAGCAGGCAGTTCTCGCCGGTCCGGCCGCCGATGGGGTAGGCGATGTTGTTGCCGAGGAAGTTGTGCGCCCCGATCGTCGCCCGCGACACCCGGAACGACGTGGCCGAGTAGTCCGCGTTGACCACGGAGAGCCCGTCGGCCACCATCGTCCCGCTGCCCACCGTCACCAGCAGCGGCGTCTCGTGCTGCATCTCGGTGCCGAAGTTCGACCCGGTCTGCTCGACATGGGAGAGGTCGTACCCGATGCCGCGCAGGTAGTTGACGACGTACGAGCTGTCCCCGAAGAGCCACGCGAAGAACTTGATGTTCGTCATCCGCGCGGTCGTCCGGTGCACCGCGTACCGGAACCCGTAGAGCGGGAACACCCGGTCCGGCGGCACCACCAGGTTCAGCAGGCGCGGCAGGGTGCACACCAGGACCAGGCCGAGGACGAGGAAGCCGACGAACAGCACCAGGGAGAGGACCAGCGCGTCGGTGATCAGCTCCACCGGCGGCAGCGCCGCCTCGGGATCGAGCCGTCTGCGGACCGCCGGTACCGCGGTGAACAGGATGTACAGACCGCCCACACCTAGCGGGATGTACAGCAGGAACAGCTGGAGCAGCGACGCGAGCGCGAACCAGGCCCGGCGGGCGGTGCCGCACCGGGCCGGCGCGACCCGTAGATAGTCCGTGTCGGTCGCCTGCGCGGGGGAGCCGTGCTGATGCTCGCCGTCCGGGACGCACTGGCCGCTGTGCAGCGACGAGGAGTGCCCGAGCTGGGCGCCGTCACCCATCGAGGTGTCGATGTCCAGGACGGTCTTCTCCCCGATGTACACGTCCCGGCCGATGCTGATCCGGCCCGTCTGGATACGCCCGGCGTGCGCCCGGTAGCCGAGGAAGAACGTGTCCTTGCGGATGACCGTGCCGGCACCGATCGTCAGCAGATCCGTGCAGACCGGTACCGAGTGGGAGAGGATCGTCACGCCCTTGCCGATCCGTGCGCCGAGTGCCCGCAGATAGAACACGTACAGCGGGTTGCCGATGAAGAGAATCATCGGATTCGCGTGCAGCAGCGCCTTGACGAGCCAGAAGCGCAGGTAGGAAAGGCCCCAGACCGGGAACTCACCGGGTTTCCAGCGCCCGACCAGCACCCATTTGGCGATGACGGGAAAAGCGCACAGAACCACGAATCCGATGCCACCGAACAACAGTGACCGCAGATAGATGTCCCCCACACCGGAACCGTCGGCGACCCATTCGTAACCGCTCGCCGTGCCGAAACCGGCGGCCAGTGAATATGCCAGGAAGATCAGCAACTGGGCCGTGCCGCACAAACTGTGGGAAAGCGTGCCGGCGCGTGTCACCGGTTCCGGCGGCACGGCGAGCGTGGTGAGGGAGAGGCCGGCCGTGGCATCGGCAGGAGCCGGGGCGGATTCCGCGAGAGCCGCCGCCAGGACGCGGATCGTGGGGTACCGGTAGATGTCCTTCATGGACGGGGACGGCAGATCCTCCCGCTTCCGGGCCCGCGCGCAGAACTGCGCCATCACCAGTGAATTGGCACCGAGGCCGTCGAAGAAGTGCGCGTCGGCCGGAACGTTCTCCACGCCCATGACATCGGCCAGCACATCCGCCAGCCGCACTTCGGTCTCCACCGACGCCGGACCGGAACCGCGCTGTTCGACGAGGGTTCTGTCGTCCGTTCCTTCTATATGGACGTCCGAGGGCTGTTCCACCATGTGATCTCCTGGAGAACGTCTGGATCGCTGCTCGGCCACGTGCTCTTCACTGATCACCAACTGCCGCTTCAGTCTCGGCCCGCCGTCGTCAGGCTGCCACTTCGAGTCGATCAACCCGCGAGCCGGAAATACCCCGGCGGGCCCGTGGTTTCTGGGCAGCCGCACGTGCCTAGGCCATCCGGGATCACCTGTTTGGCCGACCTCTCAGGCGCCGGTGGCGCAGTGTCCTGCGGTGGCGGATGCTGGACTGGCCGGGTCACGGCCGCCGCGCACCGCCCTGCCCGCCGCCCACGCCGCGGGCCGCTCAACGGGAGAGGCCATGGATCACACCGCCGTCGCCAAGCACGATCTGGAGACCGAGCCGCAGTACATCGACGCGCCGCTGACCGCCGCGGCCGCGTTCCTGGTGCTGACCGTCAATGGCGGTGAAGAAGCCATGGACGAGGCGCGGTCGGTGGTGGCGAGTATCGAGGATCTGGTCAAGGACATCAGGATTCAGGTGAACACCGGTGTGTTCACCTGCAATCTCGGAATCTCGCACCACGCCTGGACGCCGTTGACCCGGAAACCGATGCCGAAGGAACTCAGGCCCTTCCGGGAGATCCGCGGCGCCCGGCACACCGCGGTCGCCACCGAAGGTGATCTCCTTTATCACGTACGCGCCGACTCGGTCGACCTGGTCGTGGAATTCGAGAAGATCCTCCTTGAGGAATTCGGTGACTCCGTGACCGCCGTGGACGATGTCAGCGGATTCCGCTATCACAACGGCCGCGACCTCATGGAATTCGTGGACGGTACGGCCAACCCGATCGGCCTCTCCCTGCCGGCGGCCACCCTGGTGGGCGAGGAGGACCCGGCGTACACGGGCGGCAGCTACGTCGTCATCCAGAAATACCTGCACGACCTCAAGGACTGGCGCGCCCAGACCACCGAGACACAGGAACAGATCATCGGCCGCACCAAGTTCGGCAACATCGAACTCCCCGACGCGACCGAGGGCCAGAAGTCGCACAAGACCCTGTGCACCATCGAGGACGCCGAGGGCGAGCACGACATACTCCGTGACAACATGCCGTTCGCCACGCCCGGCGAAGGCGAGTACGGCACGTACTTCATCGGCTACTCCCGGTACCTGTGGGTCACGGAGAAGATGCTGGAGCGCATGTTCATCGGCGACCCGCCGCCCCTGCACGACCGCATCCTCGACTACTCGCGGGCGGTCACCGGCGTCACCTTCTTCTGCCCAGCACGCAAGTTCCTGGTCGACCTCACGGACTGAGCCGGACCTCACGGACTGAGCCGGACCGCACGGACCGGGCCGCCGGAGACCGGGCCGCCCCGGGAACGCCGACTGAATCCGCCGGGCCGGGACAGTCTCAGAGGAGGCGACTCTCTGGGAGGAAACATGACCCTGGTCAAAGCGGGCGTGGTGGTGCTCGACTGTGCGGAGCCGGAGAAACTGGCCGCTTTCTACGGGGAGTTGCTGGACGGCGAGCAGACCCTCGCCTCCGCCAACCTGGTGCAGCTGCGGGGCGCGGACGGCTTCCTTATCGCCTTCCGCCGCGATGTGAACGCCACGCCTCCGAGCTGGCCTCGCCCGGAGAACTCGCTCCAGGTCCACCTCGAGTTCATGGTGGACGACCTGGACGAGGTCGAGCGGCGGATCGTGTCGCTCGGCGGCCGCCCCATCGAGACCCGGGACGCGGTGGGCCCGAACGAGGAGCGCGGCTACTCCGACCCGTCGGGTCACTCCTTCACCGTGCGGCTGACCCCGCCTACCTCTCCCAAGCAGGGCTGACGACAGACGAAGACCGGGGGTGGCGGGCCTTGGAC
>NZ_JBHXLV010000201.1:0-11634 GCF_042721685.1 Streptomyces sp. NPDC058459
GGTGGACGGTCCGCCGGGCCGCGCTCGGGCGGGCCTTGCGCGAGTCAGACGCCGGCCTCGGCCACGGCGGAGGCCGGGAGCTCCATCAGGATGGTGCGCCGGGGGTTGGCGGTCCGGTCGGGGAGGTCGGCGGGGTGCTCGGGCAGCTCGGCGATCTGCAGTTCGCCGGCGTCCTTGAGGTGTGCCAGCGTCGTGCGTCGCGGGTTCGCCGTCGTCTGGAACATCATCGTCGTCTTCACCGTTGTCGTCCTGTGGCCTTGTGTCGGGGATGGGGGGCTGAGCGGGGAAATGGGCAGAGCCGCTCGTCCTGTAAAGCGTCAGGCTAAACATGCGAATCCCCGTCACGGAGATGAACCACTCATGATCAGCGTGTGAGTTTGCTCACTCGCCGGTCCGCAAAACAGCCAATTCGGGCCCGCGATCCCCGGTGGCGAAACGGACATTGACCGCCCGAACCCACCATTCCGCTCCTGATCATGGCGACTGGGACACCGTTCGAGTGACCCGTACAGGCGATCGACTCGCCGGAAATGCCCTCCTATGCGCGTGATCCACCTCCACCCCTCGTGACATCCGAATCACACGCGGTCACCTAGGTCACAGCTCGGGCTGCCTCCCTTGTTGGAGATCCGGCACTGTGCTGGAATGCCACGGACCGCCGCAGGATCGAGCCGGCGCAGGGGGCGCGACGCCGCTCCGAGTGGCGGTGAGACAGGGGGAATCAAGCGCCGGTCACTCAAGACCACACGGGGGGCGTATTCAGGGCGCCCTTCATGACGCCGACACCGTGTCCCGCCGTTCACCCGGGGGGGCGCCTGGTCCAGAGGTTGCGACGCTAGTGCAGGGACGTTTCAAGAGGGATGGCAGCGCTTCGGCCGAGCCGGAGCCGCACGGCGGGACTGCCCCCATGGCCGGCGGCTCCTCGCACCAGCACGCCCAGAGCCCCGGCAAGGCACCGTCCGGCGACAGCGGCGAGCGCGCGGGACGCCCCGGCGCCCCGGCCCCGGCCGGCGCGACCGGGTCCGTGACCGCGACGCCCGTCGCGAAGTCCGCCAGGACCACGCCCAGCACCGGCTCCCGGCTGGCGCTGCGCAACTGGCGCATCTCCACCCGCCTGGTGTCGCTGCTGGCGCTGCCGGTGGTCGCGGCCACCACGCTCGGTGGTCTGCGCATCGGCGACTCGATGGACGACATCAAGCAGCTCGACAACATGAAGCTGCTGACCGAGATGACCCAGCGCGCGACCGAGCTGGCCGCCGCCCTCCAGGAGGAGCGCGACCAGTCCGCCGGTCCGCTGGCGCACGGTCTCAAGTCGTCCGACTACACGGTCAAGGGCTTCCGCGACAAGACGGACAACGCGAAAAAGACCTTCGAGGACTCCGCCGAGCAGATCGACTCGGCGAGCAGGGAGGGCAACCTCCAGGGCGTCCGCGACACCCTGGTCGGCCTGGTCTCCCAGCTGGACGCGCTCGGCAAGATCCGCCGGGACGCGTACACCTCCGAGGGCAACTCGACCCAGACCGTCGAGTCGTACCACCGTCTGATCACCCAGCTCATCGACCTCTCCCAGGACATGGCCGAGGCGTCGAGCAACCCCGAGATGATCCAGCGCACCCGCGCCCTGGCCGCGTTCTCCACGGCCAAGGAGTACGCGTCGGTGCAGCGAGCCGTCATCGCGGCCGCCCTGCCCGCCAGCAACGCCACCAAGGGCGACCTGTCGACCAACGACCGCCTCTACGGCGAGGCCGCGTACGACAGCGAGGGCTCCGAGCTCAACATCTTCCGCAAGGTCTACGCGAGCCAGGGCGCCGAGGAGATCCTCAAGCCCATCGACGAGAACAACCCGACCATCCAGGCGGCCGACCTCTACGCCAAGCGCGTCTTCGAGTCCCGCGACGGCCTGGCGGGCCAGCCGGCGCGCTCGTACCTGGACTGGGTGGACGACAGCTCCACCAAGATCCAGCAGATGAAGAAGATCGAGCACGAGCTGCTCGACAGCATGGAGCAGAAGGCCCGCGAGCTGAAGGCGACCTCCGAGCAGGAGGCGATCATCTCGGGTGTGCTGATCCTGCTCGTGCTCGGCGTCTCGCTGGTCGGCGCGTTCGTCGTGGCCCGGTCCATGATCCGCTCGCTGCGCCGCCTCCAGGACACCGCCACCAGGGTCGCCCAGGACCGGCTGCCCGAGCTGGTCAAGCAGCTCTCCGAGTCCGACCCGCAGGACGTGGACACCTCCGTGGAGTCGGTCGGTGTGCACTCCCGGGACGAGATCGGCCAGGTGGCCGCGGCCTTCGACGACGTGCACCACGAGGCGGTCCGGCTCGCCGCCGAGCAGGCGCTGCTGCGAGGCAACGTCAACGCGATGTTCACCAACCTCTCGCGCCGCTCCCAGGGTCTGATCCAGCGTCAGCTCTCGCTCATCTCCGAACTGGAGTCCCGCGAGGCCGACCCGGACCAGCTGTCCTCGCTGTTCAAGCTCGACCACCTCGCGACCCGCATGCGCCGTAACGGCGAGAACCTCCTCGTCCTCGCCGGTGAGGAGCCCGGCCGGCGCTGGACGCGGCCGGTCCCGCTGGTCGACGTGCTCCGCGCCGCCGCCTCCGAGGTGGAGCAGTACGAGCGGATCGAGCTGGCGTCGGTGCCCGGCACCGAGGTCGCCGGCCGCGTCGTCAACGACCTTGTGCACCTGCTCGCCGAGCTGCTGGAGAACGCGACCTCGTTCTCCTCCCCGCAGACCAAGGTCAAGGTCACCGGTCACGCGCTGCCCGACGGCCGCGTGCTGATCGAGATCCACGACACCGGCATCGGCCTCTCCCCCGAGGACCTCGCCGCGATCAACGAGCGCCTGGCCGCGCCGCCCACCGTGGACGTGTCGGTCTCCCGCCGCATGGGCCTGTTCGTGGTCGGCCGGCTGTCCCAGCGGCACGGCATCCGCATCCAGCTCCGCCCGTCCGACTCCGGTGGTACGACCGCGCTGGTCATGCTGCCCGTCGATGTCGCGCAGGGCGGCAAGAAGCCCGCTCCGGGCAAGGCCGGCGCCGTCGGCGCCGGTGGCGGTCCGGCCGCCGCGCAGGCCGCGGCCGGTGCCGCGGCCGCCCGCCGCAACAACGGCGGTGGCGGCGGTGCCCTCGGCGGCGCTCCGGCCGGTGGCGGACTCCTGGCCGGCGGCCCCGGCCAGCGCGGCCAGGTCGGCGCGGGCCAGGGTCCGCGCGCGGCGCTGCCCGGCACCGGCCAGAACGGCGGCCGTCCAGGGGGCCCCGGTGGCGGCCGTGGTCCGCAGGGTCCCGGCGCCTTCCAGCAGAACCAGCAGCACCGTCCGGCCCCCGCCGGCCAGGCTCCGGGCGCCCCGCAGGGCATGCACACCGCGCACCCGGGCGGCCCGCAGCAGGACGCCTTCGGCGGCCGCGGCCCCGCGCAGCAGCAGCCGCAGCGCGGTGGCGCCGGTGCCGAGCAGGGGCGCCAGCCGCAGCTGCCGCCGCGTGGCGGCCCGCGTGCCGAACTGCCCGGCGGCAACCCGCAGTCGCGTGCCTCGCTGGACGTGCCGCGCGGCCACGACGAGCAGGACCCGGCGCAGACCTCGCGCATGCCGCGCATCGACGACCGGCAGGGCATGGGCGGCACCGCCGAGATGCCCCGCATCGACGCGCAGGACCCGTCGCGGACCGGCGGCTTCGCCCGTCAGGACCTGTACGGCGCGGGCGACCAGCAGCAGCACACCGGGCAGTTCGCCCGCCCCGGCGCCAACGGGGCCCAGCACACGGGCCAGTTCCAGCGCCCCGGCGCCGGCGACCCGCAGAGCACGGGCCAGTACCAGCAGCCCGGCGCCCAGCAGGCGGGCGGCCACGGCCGTCAGCAGGGCGGCGAGACGTACACCCGCCCCGACCTGTTCGGCGGACCGCGGGGCCGGCAGGCTCAGCAGGCGCCGCAGAACACCGGCCAGTTCCCGGTCCCGCAGGGCTTCGACGCGTACCAGGCGGGCAACACCGGCCAGCACGCGCTGCCCGCCCGCCCGGCGCAGCACCAGAACGGCCGGAGCGCGCAGGACCAGGCCGGTGACACCGGCCAGTTCGAGCAGCAGCGGCCCGCCGCCCCGCAGCGTCCGGCGCGTCAGGCGCCGGCCGACAACTGGGCGCTGCCTCCGGCCCCGCCCGGCAGCACCGGCGACGGCCGTACCCCGGTGTACGACACGCTGGAGACCAACTGGTTCCACCAGGAGCAGCAGGCGGAGTCCGCTCCGGCCGCCGTCTCCCGGCAGCCGCAGGCGCAGGCCCCCACACCCGCCCCGCAGCAGTCGTCGTCCACCACCGGCTCGTGGCGCACCTCCCCGAACGACGAACTCGTCCGGCAGGCGGAGCGCGTACGGCAGCCAGCGGCAGGCGGTGTCACCACCTCCGGTCTGCCGCGCCGTGTGCCCAAGGCGAACCTCGTCCCGGGCACCGCACAGCAGCAACAGCACCACAGCGGTCCGCAGGTCTCCCGTGCGCCTGACGACGTACGCGGCCGGCTGACCAATCTTCGTCGGGGTATCGCTCAGGGCCGTCAGGCCGGGGGCGGCCAGACCGGCAGCTTCCCGAGCCCCACTCACCAGCAGGAGCGTTAGTTGAGTCCGATGAGCCAGGCGGCACAGAACCTGAACTGGTTGATCACCAACTTCGTGGACAACACCCCAGGGGTGTCGCACACGGTGGTGGTCTCCGCCGACGGCCTTCTGCTGGCGATGTCCGAAGGGTTCCCCAGGGACCGCGCCGACCAGCTGGCGGCGGTCGCCTCCGGGCTGACCTCTCTCACGGCCGGGGCGTCCCGGATCTTCGAGGGCGGCAGCGTGGCGCAGACCGTGGTCGAGATGGAACGGGGCTTCCTGTTCCTCATGTCCGTCTCGGACGGGTCGTCCCTCGCGGTCCTCGCCCACCCCGAGTGCGACATCGGCCTGGTCGGCTACGAGATGACCCTGCTCGTGGACCGCGCGGGTGCGGTACTCACCCCGGACCTGCGCGCCGAACTCCAAGGCAGTCTGCTCCACTGATCCACCCCGGCACCACCCGCCCCACGAAACAACCGTCCGGCCGCCACAATCCCCCCACCGGCCCTGTCAGACGGCACGACTGACCAACTTGCTGTCCCGCCCGGAGGATTCATGACCCCGCCCAACGCCTCTCATGATCCGTACGCGGAACCGTACGGCGATGAGGGCGACCAGCCACTGGTACGTCCGTACGCGATGACCGGTGGCCGGACCCGGCCGCGCTATCAGCTCGCCATCGAGGCGCTGATCAGCACCACGGCCGACCCGGCAGCGCTGATGGGAATGCTCCCGGAGCACCAGCGCATCTGCCACCTCTGCCGGGAGGTCAAGTCGGTCGCGGAGGTTTCCGCGCTCCTGGCCATGCCCCTGGGCGTGGCCCGCATTCTGGTGGCCGACCTCGCCGAGGCCGGCATGGTCGCCGTTCACCAGCCGGGCGGCGACGAGAACAACGGCGGCGCTCCCGATGTGACGCTGCTCGAAAGGGTGCTCAGTGGACTTCGCAAGCTCTGACTCGGGGCGGGCCACGACCTCCGCCAAGATCGTGGTGGCAGGCGGCTTCGGCGTGGGCAAGACCACGTTCGTGGGCGCCGTCTCGGAGATCAACCCGCTGCGCACCGAGGCCGTCATGACGTCCGCGTCGGCGGGCATCGACGACCTCACCCACACCGGGGACAAGACGACGACCACCGTCGCCATGGACTTCGGCCGCATCACCCTGGACCAGGACCTGATCCTGTACCTCTTCGGTACGCCCGGTCAGGACCGCTTCTGGTTCATGTGGGACGACCTGGTACGCGGCGCCATCGGCGCGGTGGTGCTGGTGGACACACGCCGGCTCGCGGACTGTTTCCCGGCCGTGGACTACTTCGAGAACTCGGGTCTGCCCTTCGTCGTCGCCCTCAACGGCTTCGACGGCCAGCAGCCCTACAACCCCGACGAGGTCCGCGAGGCGCTCCAGATCGGTCCCGACGCGCCGATCATCACGACCGACGCCCGGCACCGCTCGGACGCCAAGAGCGCGCTGATCACCCTGGTCGAGCACGCCCTCATGGCCCGTCTGCGATAGGGCCGCGGTGGGACTCAAGTCGAATCTGCCGTAGGGCAGTTGCAGTAGCACACCCGGAGCCGGCTGTGGCCTTTGACACGGTCGGCTCCGGTGTTCATAACAGTTCGGCAGAGGAAATCGCACGCTTCGCCACGCGACGCGGTCGGCCGGTGCCGCTGCGCTCACAAAGCCCCTGCCTTTTGTGGGGCTCGCTCGGTATTGACCCGTTTCATCTGTTGTTTACACCGACACCTCCCCCGTTTGTTACTGCCCAGGTACACGTGCTGGAATGCCTGAACTGCCCAGGAGTCGAAGACGTACTGAGTGGTCGAAGAGGAACCGGGCTCTGAAGAGACTGCGGCACGACAGGTGCCGACCCGCCGAGAGGTTGTTGGTCGAGTGAGGCGAAGCAAGAACGGTCCCGAGCCGTCGGCACGGGGCAACTTCACCCCGCCGCCGCGCACTGCGGCGCCCACCCCAGTGGTGGCCGGACCGGAGCCGGAGGCCGCTCCCGCGTCCAGCGGGGGCCGCTTCTCCCCGCGCAACTGGCGAGTGCCGACCAGGCTGAACGCGATCCTGCTCATACCTGTGCTGGTCGCCCTCGCCCTGGGCGGCTTCCAGGTGAAGAACTCGATCGACACCTGGCAGGACGCCCAGGACGCGGAGAACACCGCCATCCTGGTGCAGGCGTCCCTCTCCTACGCCGACGCGCTGTACAACGAGCGTGACATCAGCGCCGCCCCGCTGCTCAAGGGCAAGGCGGGCACCGCCGAGGACAAGGCCGTGGTCGACGCGGCCCGCAAGAACACCGACAAGGCCGCCGGCGCGTTCAGCGCCGCCGCCCAGAACATGCCGGCCAAGCCCGGTCTGGAGCGCAGGCTCAAGCTGTTCCGCCAGAGCGAGCCCTTCCTGCAGACGCTGCGCGCGGGCGCCTACGGCCCGAAGTTCACCGGCGCCCAGACCGAGGAAGGCTACGTCAGGGTCGCCCACCCACTCATGGAGTTCGCCAACGAGCTGGGCCTGGGCACCGGCAACATCACGTCCTACGGCCGTAGCGTCTACGCCGTCTCCCTGATGAAGTCCGCGCTGTCGCTGGAGCGCGCGCTCGGCATGCACATGCTGGTCAAGCCGGGCCCGGACGCGCCGAACCTGGCGAGCCAGCGGGTGGCGCTCTCCTCCTACGCCTACCTCGAGGGCATCGCCGCCGGTGAGTACGTCGGTGGTGGCACCCAGGCCGACGCCGACCGGCTGGAGCAGGAGAAGCGCGACATCCAGAACCAGGGTGCCGCGCTGGTCGCCGAGGCCAAGTCCAAGGACCCCTCCTACAAGGCGCCGCCGTCCGACCCGCAGAAGATGGTCGCCGCGGTCGTCGGGATCAGCTCGACCGACCCCGCCGAGCGGCAGCAGCTCGCCACGCAGGGCATCACGCCGGCCAACTGGTGGGCGGTCAACACCCTGAAGTTCAAGGCGTATCGCTCCATCGAGTCGGACATGGCCGGCCGGGCGGTGAGCGACGCCTCCGGCATCGCCGACGACGCCCGCAACTCCGCGATCATCACCGGTGTGGCCGTCATCCTGGTCCTGCTGCTGGCCTTCATCCTGGCCGGTACGGTCGCCCGCCAGATGAGCCGCGCGATGCGCCAGCTGCGCAACGCCGCCTTCGGCATCGCCGAGCAGCGGCTGCCGATGCTGGTCGACCAGCTCTCCCGTACCGACCCCGGCCGGGTCGACACCCGGGTGGCCCCGATCCCGATCAACACCAAGGACGAGATCGGCGAGGTCGCCCGCGCCTTCGACCAGGTCCACCGCGAGGCGGTGCGGCTGGCCTCCGAGCAGGCGCTGCTGCGGGGCAACATCAACGCGATCTTCACCAACCTGTCGCGCCGAAACCAGTCGCTGATCGAGGGCCAGCTGACCCTCATCACCGACCTGGAGAACAACGAGGCCGAACCGGACCAGCTGGAGAACCTCTTCAAGCTGGACCACCTGGCCACCCGTATGCGCCGCAACGGCGAGAACCTCCTGGTCCTCGCCGGCGAGGAGCCCGGCCGCCGCTGGGACCAGCCGGTCCCGCTGGTCGACGTCCTGCGCGCCGCCTCCTCCGAGGTGGAGCAGTACGAGCGCATCGAGCTGTCCGGCGTCCCGGAGGCCGAGATCCACGGCCGCGCGGTCACCGACCTCGTGCACCTGCTCGCCGAGCTGCTGGAGAACGCCACCACGTTCTCCTCCCCGCAGACCAAGGTCCGCGTCACCGCGACCCGTCTCCCCGACGGCCGCGTCATGATCGAGATCCACGACAAGGGCATCGGCCTCACCGCCGAGGACTTCGCGGACATCAACCACAAGCTGGCCAACCCGCCGACCGTGGACGCCGCGATCTCCCAGCGCATGGGCCTGTTCGTGGTCGGCCGGCTGTCCGACCGGCACGGCATCCGCGTCCAGCTCCGCCCCTCGGGCGAGCAGGCCGGTACGACCTCCCTGGTCATGCTGCCCGACGCGATCACCCACGGTGGTGGCGGCGAGACGCAGCTGGACCGCGAGGAGTTCACGGTCTCGCAGATCATCCCGGAGCAGCAGTTCGCCGAGGAGAGCTTCAGCCCGCAGCCGCAGGCACAGGTAGAGCCGATGCGTACGGCGGCGGAGCTGGGCTTCGACGACAGCCGTTACAACGAGGTCCCGGACGACATCCGGGATCTGGACCCCGTGGGCCGCTCCCTGGGGCGCGACGAGCGCCGGGCGGCGCTGGAGGCCCAGACGCACGGCGAGGACGAGGGCCGGCAGCCGGGCTACGAGGACGGCTTCGAGGCGGCGCGCGGCGGCTACGCCGAGAACGGCTCGGGCTTCCCCGAGCAGCGCCAGGCGCAGCCCGATACGTTCCAGGAGCAGCAGGCGTACCAGGAGCAGCGGCAGCCGGCGTACGACGAGCAGTACTTCGGGCAGGACGGCGGCGCGCCGCAGCACGACGGTTTCCCCGCGAACGGCGGCTACCCGCAGTCCGGTTACCCCGAGCAGGGCCAGAACGCCCCCGCCGCCGACGCCTTCGGCGGCCCGTACGAGGCGCAGGGGCAGGGCCAGGGGCAGTCCTTCGCGGACGACTGGCCCCAGCAGAACGCCTACCAGAACGGCTACCCGGACCAGTACGCCGCGGAGCAGGCGCCGGCCCGGCCCGCCGAGCCCGAGCGCGCCCACGGCGGCTTCGAGCGGCCGGCCCCCGCCGGTCCCCCGGCGGGCGGAACGACCAACGCGGGCCTGCCCCGCCGCGGCGGTGCGAACGGCTCGGCCCCGACGGGCGGTGCCACCGGACTGAACCTGAACGGTCCGAGCGGACTGGGTTCGAGCGGCCTCGCGCCGAGCGGGGTCAACGGCTCCGGCGGACTGAACGGCACGGGCGGGCTCAACGGTTCGGGCGGTCTGAACGGCTCCGGTGCCGCGAACGGCGGCTCGCACGGCGCCTCGCACGGCGGTCAGGAGGCCGCTGCGGCCGGGAACGGCACGGGCACCGGTACCGCCACCGACGACTGGCGTTCGGCCAACGACGAGCGGTGGCAGCAGGCTTCGCAGCTTCGCAAGCCCAAGGCGGGCGGGGTCACTCCCTCCGGCCTGCCGCGGCGGGTGCCCAAGGCCAACCTGGTCGAGGGCACCGCCGAGAGCACCCCTCAGGGGGGCCCACAGGTCTCCCGCGCCCCGGAGGACGTCCGGGGCAGGCTGAGCAATCTGCGCCGAGGAGTCCAGCGCGGACGCAGCGCAGGCAGTGAAACGAACGGCCAGGCCACCAGCCAGCAGCACGGTGGGCCTGACAGCACCTACGACCAGGAGCGTTAGTGTGAGCCCGATGAGCCAGGCGGCACAGAACCTTAACTGGTTGATCACCAACTTCGTGGACAACACTCCGGGTGTGTCCCACACCGTGGTGGTCTCCGCCGACGGACTCCTTCTGGCGATGTCCGAAGGCTTCCCCCGCGACCGCGCCGACCAGCTCGCGGCCGTCGCGTCCGGTCTGACGTCCCTGACGGCAGGCGCTTCCCGCATCTTCGAGGGGGGCAGCGTGAACCAGACGGTGGTGGAGATGGAGCGGGGATTCCTGTTCATCATGTCCGTGTCCGACGGTTCGTCACTCGCGGTTCTGGCCCACCCGGATGCGGACATCGGCCTCATCGGGTACGAGATGGCTCTTCTGGTGGACCGCGCGGGCACGGTCCTGACCCCGGATCTTCGGGCGGAACTCCAGGGAAGCCTTCTCAACTAACAAGCGGACGGTGCGCGTTCGTGTCCCGGGGCCGTAAGGTCTTGGGACGCGGCTCCACAGCGATGGTGCCCGGCACAGTCGGAGGAGGAGAAAGTGGCAACACCCCCAGGCGGTCCGTCTTCGGGCAACTGGTCGTACGGTCCCGCACAGGGACAGGACGGCGGCTCGGCGAACGGGTACGGCTTCCCCTCCGCCCCGGCCCACCGGCAGCCGTACGCGCCACAGGGCCCCGGCCCTTCGCGGTACGACCAGCCGCCGGCCCCACGCACCCAGCCGGCGCGGCGCCCCGAGCCTTCGGCGTCCCCGTCCGCCGCCAGCAACCCCCTGGTGCGTCCGTACGCCATGACCGGCGGCCGGACCCGCCCGCGCTACCAGCTCGCCATCGAGGCGCTGGTGCACACCACCGCGGCACCGCACCAGATGCAGGGCCAGCTGCCCGAGCATCAGCGGATCTGCAACCTGTGCCGGGAGATCAAATCGGTGGCCGAGATCTCGGCCCTGCTGACGATCCCCCTCGGCGTGGCCAGGATTCTCGTCGCCGACTTGGCGGAGGCGGGCCTGGTCGCCATCCATCAGCCCGGCGGCGACGAGAACGCCGGTGGCCAGCCAGACGTGACACTGCTCGAAAGGGTGCTCAGTGGACTTCGCAAGCTCTAGCGGCGGTCCTTCCCGCTCCACCACCTCGGCGAAGATCGTGGTGGCGGGCGGCTTCGGCGTGGGCAAGACCACGTTCGTGGGCGCCGTCTCGGAGATCAACCCGCTGCGTACCGAGGCCGTCATGACGTCCGCGTCGGCGGGCATCGACGACCTCACCCACACCGGGGACAAGACGACGACCACCGTCGCCATGGACTTCGGCCGCATCACCCTGGACCAGGACCTGATCCTGTACCTCTTCGGTACGCCCGGTCAGGACCGCTTCTGGTTCATGTGGGACGACCTGGTACGCGGCGCCATCGGGGCCATCGTGCTGGTCGACACCCGGCGCCTGGCCGACTGCTTCCCCGCGGTCGACTACTTCGAGAACTCGGGCCTGCCGTTCGTCATCGCCCTCAACGGCTTCGACGGCCAGCAGCCCTACAACCCCGACGAGGTCCGCGAGGCCCTTCAGATCGGCCCGGACGCCCCCATCATCACCACGGACGCCCGCCACCGCGCGGACGCCAAGAGCGCGTTGATCACCCTGGTCGAGCACGCCCTCATGGCCCGCCTGCGGTAACCGGTCCACGCCGAGGGGCCCTCTCCATATCGGAGGGGGCCCCTCTGTCGTACCAGGAGCGCGGCGGATGTGACAGGGCCCCGTCCGCTCCGAGGGGAGCGGAC
>NZ_JBHXLV010000202.1:0-11571 GCF_042721685.1 Streptomyces sp. NPDC058459
CCCCACAACCCGCGCCCCCCCCCCCCTTCACCAAAATTACCCCCCGCGCCCCCCCCCCCGACCGAGGGGGGGGGGCCCTCGGCTCTTCCACACGGTTTCCCACAGGGGGTTCGTCATGCCCGAGTTGCCCGAGGTCGAGGTCGTCCGGCGGGGTCTTGAGCGGTGGGTCGGCGGGCGTACCGTCGCCGGGGCCGAGGTGCTGCATCCGCGTGCCGTACGGCGGCACCTGGCGGGGGCCGAGGACTTCACGCACCGGCTGAAGGGGCACCGGTTCGGCACGCCCAGCCGGCGCGGCAAGTACCTGTGGCTGCCGCTCGCGGACACCGGGCAGTCCGTCCTCGCCCACCTCGGGATGAGCGGCCAGCTGCTGGTACGGCCGCACGCGGCGCCGGACGAGAGGCATCTGCGGGTCCGGGTCCGGTTCGCCGACGACCTCGGCACCGAGCTGCGCTTCGTGGACCAGCGCACCTTCGGCGGACTCTCGCTGCACGACAACACCGCTGAGGGCCTGCCCGACGTGATCGCGCACATCGCCCGCGATCCGCTGGACCCGGTCTTCGACGACGAGGTGTTCCACCAGGCGCTGCGCCGCAAGCGCACCACGATCAAGCGGGCCCTGCTGGACCAGTCGCTGATCAGCGGGGTCGGCAACATCTACGCGGACGAGGCGCTGTGGCGCTCCCGCCTGCACTACGAGCGGCCCACGGCCACCTTCACCCGCCCGGTGACGGCCGAACTCCTCAGCCACGTACGGGAGGTGATGAACGCGGCCCTCGACGTCGGCGGCACCAGCTTCGACAGCCTGTACGTCAACGTCAACGGCGAGTCCGGCTACTTCGACCGCTCCCTGGACGCCTACGGCCGCGAGGGCCTGCCCTGCCGCCGCTGCGGTACGCCGATGCTGCGGCGCCCCTGGATGAACCGGTCCAGCTACTTCTGCCCGAAGTGTCAGCGGGCGCCACGCGTCTCGTCGTAGCGGGCGCGGGCGGCGAGGACCTCGTCCATGGCGCCCTCCACGCACTCGATGAGCGCGAGCAGCCGCTCGGCGACCCGGCGGCCGAGCGGGGTGAGCTCGTAGTCCACGCGGGGCGGGTTGACCGGCTGTGCCTCCCGGCGCACCAGCCCGTCCCGCTCCAGAGCCTGGAGCGTCTGGGACAGCATCTTCTCGCTGACCCCGGCGACCCGCCGCCGCAGCTCGTTGAACCGCAGCGACCCGTCGTACAGCGCGCCCAGCGCCAGGCCGCCCCAGCGCCCGGTGACATGCTCCAGCGTCCCGCGCGACGGACAGGCCCTGGCGAACACGTCGAAGTCGAACCCCTCGCCGGCCCGCTCCTGAATACTCCCGCTCATAGCGCAAGGGTAGGCGAGCGGGACGCTAACCGCCAGGATGCACTAACCATGGGTTAGCGCGATCGAGGGTAGGAGTCGGTCGACGGGGAGGGGACATCGTGCGGTACCGCAGGTCATGGACATGGGCGCGCAACAGCCCCGCGGCGGCGTTCCTGATCGCCGCGATCTGGGCCGCGGCAGCCGTCGTACGGCTCATCGACCGCCCGGACGAGGGCGGCTCACTCGCCCTCGTCCTGTGCGCCGCCGTCTCCGTACCGGTCTGGACCGCGACAGGCGTCAAACGCCTCCGGGCGCGGCGGGCCGACTCGCTCAGTAGCCGAAGTCCTGAGTCCACCAAGGCCCGCCCGAGCCCTGGTGGATGCCCACGCCGAGGGTCTTGAAGTCGCAGTTGAGGATGTTGGCGCGGTGGCCGGGGCTCTTCATCCAGGCTTCCATGACGGCCGCCGCGTCGGTCTGGCCGCGGGCTATGTTCTCGCCGCCGAGGCCCGTTATGCCGGCCTTCGCCGCGCGGTCCCAGGGGCTGGCGCCGTCGGGGTCGGTGTGGTCGAAGAAGGAGCGCGCGGCCATGTCGCTGCTGAACGCCTCGGCCAGCCCGGTGAGCGCGGAGTTCGCTGCCACGGGGGTGCAACCGACCTTCGCCCGCTCCACGTTGACCAGCCGCAGCACCTCGGCCTCGGCAGCCGCCTGCGCCGACACGTTGACCGCGGCGGAGGCCACCGGCGCCTTCGGCTCGGGAGCCGGGGCCTTGGTCCGGGCCTCGCTGGGCTTCGGGGCGGGCGCGGGGTCGGCGGCCGGCTTGGACGGGGCCGGCTTCGGGGCCGGGGCCTGGGAGGTCGGGGCCGACGCCGGGGCGGACGGGGCCGGGGACGCCGGCGTCGTGGTGCGCTGGTCGCCCGCCGACGGTGCGGTGACGGGGGCGCCCTGGGCGCCCGGGGTGACCGGGGTGCCTGGGGTGTCCGCGCTGCCGGTGGAACCGCCCTGCTCGCTGGCCACGTTGCCGGTGTCGCCCACCGCCTGCACCGTCTCACCGGGCCCGGAGGTGGTGCCGCCGATCCGGTAGTTCTGCAGGCCGGGCACCGCGCCCGTGGCCACGGCGGCCGTGCCGAGGGCGACGGCGGCGGAAACCCCCAGCAGACCCGTGCGCACCGGGGTGGCGGCCTTCCTGGCGCGCCGGTGACCGCGCTGCCGCGTGCCGACCCTGGCGGCGAAGTCGTTCTCCAGGGCTCTGCGCTCGTCGTCGGTGGCGTACAGATAGTCCGCGCTGCGGACGGTGGTCCCGGCGTACGCCTGCGGCCGCTGGTGCGGCATCGCAACCCTGGGTTCGTACGACTCCGGTCCCGAGCTCACCGAACCGGATCGTCGATGGCGTCCCATGCCCCTGCCCCATTCCTCGTACTCGCGGTCGGCCGACGCCGGGTCGCGGCGTTACCCCCTGGCCGAACCAACTCACTCCATCGAGTGAGTTTCAGATGAGAGTCATTGGACCGGGACGGTACCGCATACCACTGGGGCAGGGTGCGTCTCGCGGGACATCCGGCGGCTAGATTGCGGTCATGAGTGAGGAAGTACGGCTGGTCGCGTGGGTGCGCGGACAGGTCCAGGGAGTGGGTTTCCGCTGGTTCGCGCGTGCCAGGGCGCTGGAGATCGGCGGGCTGAGTGGTTTTGCTCTCAATCTCGCCGACGGACGGGTCCAAGTGGTCGCCGAGGGGCCACGCGCGGGCTGCGAGGGGCTGCTCGGCTGGCTCCGGGGTGCCGACACGCCCGGCCGGGTCGACGGTGTCACCGAGATCTGGGACACACCGCGCGGCGGTTACGACGGCTTCGCCATCCGCTGATCCGGCATCGCCCGAGACCCTCTTTCACGCCCGCGCGGGCGTGCTCCGAAGGGGTGACCGGAGCGGAAACAGGCTGGTGGTTGCCAAGAACGGCGCGGCGTGGCAGGCTCCCGTAGGTACAGCTGATCGTCGCGCCCCGAGGGCCCCGCAGGAGCAGCAGCGCCGCCGTCCACCGGCCGCGTGCAGCGGGTGCGCCCCCCAATACGGGGTGTGATCGTGTTGACCGTCAAACTTTTTGGTGAGACGCTGAAAGCCCCGCGCATCTTGGCTGTTTGGCATGGCGAACGGCAGTGCAACACCAGCGTGTGCCAGGCATGCCGGGTGCGAATCCCTCACGACCCAACCGCATAGGTCGGTCACTCAGTGTGGAGGACCATCCATCATGGCAAAGGCGCTTCTCGGTTACGTCGGCGGCTCCGACCCGCGACTCCTCGCCGAGATGCGACGGCTCCAGCAGCGCGTACAGGATCTGGAATCCGAGCTGACTCGGATCCAGTCGGAGAACGACGCGCTGACGGCTGCCGCTTCTCAGGACAGGATCATGGAGAGCATCGACGCACACCAGGCGGAGCCTGCGCTCACCTGATCGCCGCGTCGCACCCCGTCGCGGCGGTCGGGCCCGCCCGTATCAACCGCTTGCGTGGCACTCGCTTCAGGTAGACCGGACGGCGGAGCCCGTCCGTCCGAGTCCTCAGGGACGCTTCGGCGTCCCTCAGTTCTTTCCCCCGCGCATCCTTTCAACCCCTTCAACAAATGGTGTGCCCTTCGTGTACATGGGCGAAACCGTGGGGTTGCGAGTGTTCGTGGAGTGAGATACCACCTGCCCGGTAAAGTCCGGCCGCGTGCACCTCAAGGCCCTGACCCTCCGCGGCTTCAAATCGTTCGCCTCGGCGACCACACTCCGCTTCGAGCCGGGCATCACCTGTGTCGTCGGCCCGAACGGCTCCGGCAAGTCCAACGTCGTGGACGCGCTCAGCTGGGTCATGGGCGAGCAGGGCGCCAAGTCGCTGCGCGGCGGCAAGATGGAGGACGTCATCTTCGCCGGCACCACCGGCCGTCCGCCGCTGGGCCGCGCCGAGGTGTCCCTCACCATCGACAACTCCGACCGCGCGCTGCCCATCGAGTACGCCGAGGTCACCATCACGCGGATCATGTTCCGCAACGGCGGCAGCGAGTACCAGCTCAACGGCGACACCTGCCGCCTGCTGGACATCCAGGAGCTGCTGTCCGACTCCGGCATCGGCCGCGAGATGCACGTCATCGTCGGCCAGGGCCAGCTGGACTCCGTACTGCACGCCGACCCCATGGGCCGGCGCGCCTTCATCGAGGAGGCGGCCGGCGTCCTCAAGCACCGCAAGCGCAAGGAGAAGGCGCTGCGGAAGCTCGACGCGATGAAGGCCAACCTCGCGCGCGTGCAGGATCTCACCGACGAACTCCGCCGCCAGCTCAAGCCGCTGGGCCGCCAGGCCGCCGTCGCCCGCCGCGCCGCCGTCATCCAGGCCGACCTGCGCGACGCCCGCCTCCGCCTCCTCGCCGACGACCTCGTACGGCTCCGTGAGGCGCTCGGCGCCGAGATCGCCGACGAGGCCGCCCTCAAGGAACGCAAGGAGACCGCCGAACGCCAGCTGCGCGACGCCCTCCAGCGTGAGACCCGCGTCGAGGACGAGGTACGACGGCTCGCGCCACGCCTCCAGCTGGCCCAGCAGACCTTCCACGACCTCTCCCAACTGGCCGAACGGGTGCGCGGCACCGTCTCGCTGGCCGAGGCCCGCGTCCGCAGCGCGACCTCCGCGCCTCCCGAGGAGCGGCGCGGCCGCGAACCCGAGGACCTCGAACGCGAGGCCGCCCGCGTCCGGGAGCAGGAGGCCGAGCTGGAAGCCGCCCTGGACGCGGCCCGGCACGCCCTCGACGACACCGTGGCCCACCGCGCGGAACTCGAACACGCGCTCGCCGCCGAGGAACGGCGCCTGAAGGATGCCGCCCGTGCCATCGCCGACCGCCGCGAGGGCCTCGCCCGGCTGTCCGGCAAGGCGGGCGCCGCCCGCTCCCGCGCCGCCTCCGCCCAGGCCGAGATCGACCGGCTGGTCGCCGGCCGCGACGAGGCCCAGGAACGCGCGGTCCACGCCCAGGAGGAGTACGAGACGCTGAGGGCCGAGGTCGACGGGCTCGACGCGGACGACGCCGATCTCGCCGAACGGCACGAGGCGGCCAGGCTGCGGCTCACCGAGGCGGAGGCAGCACTCGGCGCCGCCCGAGACGCCGTCACCGGAGCCGAACGCGAACGGGCCGCCCTGCGCGCCCGCCACGACGCCCTCGCCCTCGGCCTGCGCCGCAAGGACGGCACCGGCGCCCTGCTGGCGGCCCGCCACCGCCTCACCGGCGTCCTCGGCCCCGCCGCCGGCCTCCTCACCGTCGCCCCCGGCCACGAGACCGCACTCGCCGCCGCCTTCGGCACCGCCGCGAACGCCCTGGCCGTCACCACCCCCGCGTCGGCGGCCGAAGCCATCCGCCACCTGCGGAAGGAGGAGGCGGGCCGGGCGCCGATGCTGGTCACGACGGGGGAGGGGGGAGAGGGGGGAGAGGGGGGCGAGGGGGGCAGGCAGGAGGCAGCGGGCGAGTACCCGTTCGCCGCCGATCTCGTCCGGGGTCCCGCCGAGCTGATGTCCGCCGTGCGGCGGTTGCTGCGGGGGATCGTGGTGGTGGGGACGCTGGAGGAGGCCGAGGCGGCCGTGTACGCGCGGCCCGAGCTGGTCGCGGTGACCGGGGAGGGGGATCTGCTCGGGGCGCACTTCGCGGAGGGGGGCTCGGCCGGGGCGCCCAGTCTGCTGGAGGTGCGGGCCGCCGTGGACGAGGCCGCCGCCGGGCTGGCGGAGCTGGCCGTGCGCTGCGAGGGGCTGGGGCGGGCGCAGGAGGCGGCGGCCGGGGTGCGGGCCGAGGCCGCCGCGCTCGTGGAGGACGTGGGGGAGCGGCGCCGGGCCGCCGACCGGGAGAAGTCGGCCGTCGCCCAGCAGCTCGGCCGGCTCGCCGGGCAGGCGCGGGGCGCCGCCGGAGAGGCGGAACGGTCGGCAGCGGCCGCCGCCCGTGCCCAGGAGGCGCTGGAGCGTGCCGTCGCCGAGGCCGGGGAACTGGCCGAGCGGCTGGCCGTCGCCGAGGAGATCCCGGCCGAGGAGGAGCCCGACACCTCCGTACGCGACCGGCTCTCCGCCGACGGTGCCAACGCGCGGCAGACGGAGATGGAGGCCCGTCTTCAGGTGCGTACGCACGAGGAGCGGGTGAAGGGGCTCGCCGGGCGCGCCGACTCGCTGGACCGGGCCGCCCGTGCGGAGCGCGAGGCACGCGCGCGTGCGGAGCGGCGGCGGGCCCGGCTGCGCCACGAGGCGGCCGTCGCCGGGGCGGTCGCGGACGGTGCCCGGCAGCTGCTGGCGCACATCGAGGTGTCTCTCGCCCGGTCCCAGCGGGAGCGCGACGCGGCCGAGGCCGACAAGACGGCCCGTGAGCGGGAGTTGGCCGACGCGCGCGGGGCGGGTCGTGAACTCAAGGCGGAACTGGACAAGTTGACGGATTCGGTGCACCGGGGCGAGGTGCTCGGCGCGGAGAAGCGGCTGCGCATCGAGCAGGTGGAGGCCAGGGCGCTGGACGAACTCGGGGTGGAGCCGGCGGGGCTCGTCGCGGAGTACGGCCCGCTCCAGCCGGTGCCGCCTTCCCCGCCGGCGGAGGGTGAGGAGCTGCCGGAGGACCCCGGGCACCCCCGTAACCAGCCGCGCCCCTTCCATCGCGCGGAGCAGGAGAAGCGGCTGAAGTCGGCCGAGCGCGCCTACCAGCAGCTCGGGAAGGTGAATCCGGTCGCGCTGGAGGAGTTCGCGGCGCTGGAAGAGCGGCACAAGTTCCTCAGCGAGCAACTGGAGGACCTGAAGAAGACACGGGCCGATCTGCTGAAGGTGGTGAAGGAGGTAGATGAGCGGGTGCAGCAGGTCTTCACCGAGGCGTTCCGGGACACCGCCCGCGAGTTCGAGGGCGTCTTCGCCCGGCTCTTCCCCGGTGGTGAGGGGCGGCTGGTGCTGACCGACCCGGACGACATGTCGGCCACCGGGGTGGACGTGGAGGCGCGCCCGCCGGGGAAGAAGGTGAAGCGGCTCAGCCTGCTGTCCGGCGGCGAACGGTCGCTGACGGCCGTAGCGCTGCTGGTGTCGATCTTCAAGGCCCGCCCCAGCCCCTTCTACGTCATGGACGAGGTCGAGGCGGCCCTGGACGACACCAACCTCCAGCGGCTGATCGGGATCATGCGGGAGCTTCAGGAGAGCTCGCAGCTGATCGTGATCACGCACCAGAAGCGCACGATGGAGGTCGCCGACGCGCTCTACGGCGTCTCGATGCAGGGCGACGGTGTGTCGAAGGTCATCTCACAGCGGCTGCGTTAGTCGTTCTCTCAAGGTCCATGGCGTTTGCGTTTACTTCTTGAACGAACTAAGTGTCGGAGTATCTCCTAACTCATACTGATCCGAGTAGTGACTTCGGAACTTGAAGACATAGTCTCTGCAACGTTGCTTTAACCTTCAGGTGTAAGTAGCGCCAAGTTGTGCGCCACTGGAACCTGGAAGGGCTCGCCCCCCCACCCGGCAGCGTTGCCGTGGCCCGAGGAGTTACACGTGACCAGCACAGCGCAGGCACCCCAGCCAGGAGCCAGGTCGGCTCACCCCGAACATCTCGGGCACGTCATCTTCATCGCGGCCGCCGCCGCGATGGGCGGTTTCCTGTTCGGCTACGACAGCTCCGTGATCAACGGCGCCGTCGAGGCCATCCGCGACCGTTACGACGTGGGCTCCGCCGCGCTGGCCCAGGTCATCGCCATCGCGCTGATCGGCTGTGCCATCGGCGCCGCCACCGCCGGCCGCATAGCCGACCGGATCGGCCGTATCCGCTGCATGCAGATCTCCGCCGTCCTCTTCACCGTCAGCGCCGTGGGCTCCGCCCTTCCGTTCGCGCTGTGGGACCTCGCCTTCTGGCGCATCATCGGCGGTTTCGCCATCGGCATGGCCTCGGTCATCGGCCCGGCCTACATCGCCGAGGTGGCCCCGCCCGCGTACCGCGGCCGGCTCGGCTCCTTCCAGCAGGCCGCGATCGTCATCGGCATCGCCATCTCCCAGCTCGTCAACTGGGGCCTGCTCAACGCCGCCGGCGGCGACCAGCGCGGCAAGCTGCTGGGCATCGAGGTCTGGCAGGTCATGCTGGGCGTCATGGTCGTCCCGGCCGTCCTCTACGGCCTGCTCTCCTTCGCCATCCCCGAGTCCCCGCGCTTCCTGCTCTCCGTCGGCCGCCGTGAGCGCGCCCGCGAGATCCTGGCCGAGGTCGAGGGCAAGGACGTCGACCTCGACGCGCGGGTCTACGAGATCGAGCACGCGATGAAGTCCGAGCACAAGTCGTCCTTCAAGGACCTGCTCGGCGGCGGCTTCTTCTTCAAGCCGATCGTCTGGATCGGCATCGGCCTCTCGGTCTTCCAGCAGTTCGTCGGCATCAACGTCGCGTTCTACTACTCCTCCACCCTGTGGCAGTCGGTCGGTGTCGACCCCACCGACTCCTTCCTGTACTCCTTCACGACGTCGATCATCAACATCATCGGCACCGTGATCGCCATGATCTTCGTGGACCGCGTCGGCCGTAAGCCGCTGGCCCTCATCGGCTCGGTCGGCATGGTCGTCGGTCTCGCGCTGGAAGCCTGGGCGTTCTCCTACCACCTGGTCGACGGCAAGCTGCCCGCCACGCAGGGCTGGGTCGCCCTCGTCGCCGCCCACATCTTCGTTCTCTTCTTCGCCCTCTCCTGGGGCGTGGTGGTCTGGGTCTTCCTCGGCGAGATGTTCCCGAACCGGATCCGTGCCGCCGCCCTCGGTGTCGCCGCGTCCGCGCAGTGGATCGCCAACTGGGCCATCACCGCGAGCTTCCCGTCGCTGGCCGAGTGGAACCTCTCCGGCACGTACGTGATCTACACGGTCTTCGCCGCGCTCTCCATCCCGTTCGTCCTGAAGTTCGTCAAGGAGACGAAGGGCAAGACCCTGGAGGAGATGGGCTGAGCGCCCCCCGGACTCGAGGAGAAGGGCCAAGTCCCCGCTGCCCCTCTCCTCGCGCCTCCACCGCCCCCGTCCCGGCCACTGCCGGGGATGGGGGCGGTGTTGTGTCCTGCGGCGCCGGTCGGCGCGCCCGCTGACGGCGACCGCCGCGCCGAGGCCGGTCGCGGCCGGCCCATCGGTGCCGCCGACTCCGCCACCTCCGCGGCATTCGCCTCCCGGAGGAAATGCCAGGTGCGTGGAAGCCCCTTCGTCGGATACCCCATGGCCGATACTGGTCGGGTTATGGAAACCATCATCCTTGCTGTAGTCATCGCTGTGGTCGTGCTCGGCGCGCTCGGCGGGCTCCTCGTCACCGGCAGGCGCAAGAAGCCGCTGCCCCCGCCCCCGCCCTCGACACCCGACCTGACCGCGCCCCCCGCCGAACCACACGTCGGTGACGAGGCCGAGACCCCGCGCGACGAAGAACGCCGGACCATCGAGGAGGTGGATCTGCCCGGCGGCGGCGCCCCCACCACCGTCGAGGAGCCCCCCGCCGCCGCGAAGGCCCCCGAGATCGAGATCCCGGAGCCCAGCACCGGACGTCTCATCCGGCTGCGCTCCCGCCTCTCCCGCTCCCAGAACGCCCTCGGCAAGGGCCTGCTCACGCTGCTGTCGCGCGAGCACCTGGACGAGGACACCTGGGAGGAGATCGAGGACACCCTCCTCACCGCCGACGTCGGCGTCCAGCCCACCCAGGAACTGGTCGAGCGGCTGCGCGAGCGCGTCAGGGTGCTCGGCACCCGCACTCCCGAGGAACTGCGGGCCCTGCTCCGCGAGGAACTGCTGAAGCTCGTCGGCACCGACCTGGACCGCGAGGTCAGGACCGAGCCCGAGAGCCGCAAGCCCGGCATCGTGATGGTCGTCGGCGTCAACGGCACCGGCAAGACCACCACCACCGGCAAGCTCGCCCGGGTCCTGGTCGCCGACGGCCGCACCGTCGTCCTCGGCGCCGCCGACACCTTCCGCGCCGCCGCCGCCGACCAGCTCCAGACCTGGGGCGAGCGCGTGGGCGCCCACACCGTGCGCGGCCCGGAGGCCGGCGACCCCGCCTCCGTCGCCTTCGACTCGGTGAAGGAGGGCAAGGAGATGGGCGTCGACGTGGTGCTCATCGACACCGCAGGCCGGCTGCACACCAAGACCGGTCTCATGGACGAACTGGGCAAGGTCAAGCGCGTCGTGGAGAAACACGCCCCGCTGGACGAGGTGCTGCTCGTCCTCGACGCCACCACCGGCCAGAACGGCCTGGTGCAGGCCCGTGTCTTCTCCGAGGTCGTGGACATCACCGGCATCGTGCTCACCAAGCTCGACGGCACCGCCAAGGGCGGCATCGTCATCGCCGTGCAGAAGGAACTGGGCGTCCCGGTCAAGCTCATCGGCCTCGGCGAGGGCCCCGACGACCTGGCGCCGTTCGACCCCGAGGCCTTCGTGGACGCGCTCCTCGGTGACTGACCCCCGCGCCGCACCACTCGCGTCGGTCACCGCCCGGCGAGCTCCGCCAGCATGGCGCCGGTCGCCGCGTCGGCCGGGAGGAACGCCTCCAGCCGGAGTTCGGCGACCGTGACATCGGTGGCGGTACCGAAGTGGGTGAGCGTGGTGACGAGCGTCATCTCCCTGCCGTCGGGCGGGCCGTCCGCCCGCAGCCGCAGGGGGACGGCGAAGCCCATATGGTCCGGTGACGGACGCGGGCGCGGCGGCGCCAGGGCGGTGAGTTCGGCCGCCAGACGGCGCAGCCGGTCGTCCGGGTTCCGCGTGTTCTCGTCCCGCACGCGGTCGACGATGTGCCACGCCCACTCGTCGAGATTGACGATGCGCGGTGCGAGGCCCTCGGGATGCAGCAGCACCCGCGGCACGCTCACCGGCGGTTCGAGCAAGTGCGCGGCGACGCCCGCGGTCAGGGCGCCGAAGGCGGCGTTCGCCGAGACCAGGTCGCCGTGCCGGTCCACGACCACCGCCGGATACGGCAGGTGGCCGCGCAGTATCCGTTCGAGGGCGGCGCGGATCGGTTCGAGCCGGGCGGCGTCCATACGGGTCTGCGGGTAGGCCGGGGCGAAGCCGGCCGCCAGGAGCAGTTCGTTCCGCTCGCGGATCGGCACCCCCAGGGACTCGGCCAGCCGGATGATCATCGACCGGCCGGGGGCCGACCGCCCGCTCTCCAGGAAGCTGACATGCCGCTGTGTCGTACCGGCGCGCACGGCCAGCTCCAGCTGGCTGACGCGTCGCCGGGTGCGCCACTCGCGCAACGCGCCGGGGAATCCGCCGATGGCCGGTTCGCTGATCACTTCCCC
>NZ_JBHXLV010000203.1:0-11525 GCF_042721685.1 Streptomyces sp. NPDC058459
GCTTCCCGCCGGGCATCTCGCCACGCCGACGGGCCGGGAGCGGCCGGGCGGGCGGCCCCGCGCGGATAACTCCGGCGGGGCCTTCGCCGTTCACCCACACGGGGGCGCCGGCCACCCGCCGGCCGTAACCGCGCTGGCGGGCACCCGGCGCGTGTGACTTGGTGTCAGTACAGGCGTCGCACCGGACGCGAGGGCAGGGCCGGCGGAGGGAAGGGCCGACATGGCTCCACAGTGGCGCAGGACCCGGCGCGGGCGGATGTCCGTCCTCACCGCGGCGGTCACCGTGTCGGTCGTCCTGGCAGGCCCCGGCTTCGCGGCCGGTCCGCACCGGGCAGCCCCGGAACCGGCACCGGCACCGGCCCCGACCGCGACCCCGGCGCCCACGCCCGTGGGGCCGGGCCCCGCCTTCGGCGCGTTCCTCGACTCCGGCCCGCTCGGGGTGGCCCGGATCGCCGGGCTCAGCCAGTGGCTGGGCGGGGCCGAGGTGAAGGTCGCGCACACCTATCTGCCGGGCGGCCGCTGGTCCGACATCGAGGGCGCCCCCGGCTTCCTGGACGGCTGGGCGCGGTGGCGGCGCGCGAAACCCGACCGCACCCTCGTCCTGAACGTGCCCCTGCAGGAACGCGACGAGGAGCAGCTGTCCGACGCCCAGGTACGACCCCTGCTGCGGCAGGCCGCCGCCGGGCAGTTCGACCAGCACTTCCGCGCCCTGGCCGAGAAGCTGGTGAAGCTCGGCGTGCCGGACACGGTGCTCGTGCTCGGCTGGGAGATGAACGGCATCACCTACACCCACCGCTGCGGCCCCGACCCGAAGGCGTGGAAAACGTACTGGAACCGGATCGTCGCCACCATGCGCTCGGTGCCGGGCCAGAGGTTCCGCTTCGACTTCGCGCCCAGCAGGGGCCGGGACGCCGTGCCGTGGACCGAGTGCTACCCCGGTGACGACACCGTCGACATCATCGGCATGGACTCCTACGACCAGCCCGCCGGGATGCCGTTCGACGAGCAGATCACCGAGCCGTACGGCCTCCAGGCCCAGGTGGACTTCGCCAAGGCGCACGGCAAGCCGGTCTCGTACCCGGAGTGGGGGCTGTTCCGCAACGGCGACAACCCCGGGTACATGCGGCGGATGCTCGCCTGGATGGACGAGCACCGGCCGCTGTACAACACCCTCACCGACTACTGCCCGCACGGCGTGTGGCAGTGCCCGACGAACCCGAGGGCGTCCCAGGTGTACCGGTCGACCCTGTACGGACGCTCGGACCAGCCCACGCCGACCCCGACACCCACCCCCAGGAACCCGGTCACGCCCGCCCCGGCCCCGGGCCCCTCGTCCGGGACCGGGGCCCCCGCCGACTGTTCGGACCTGGCGACGGGGGACTGGGTGGAGTTCGGGGCCGGGGGCCGGGTCTGCCTCCGCTTCGACAGGCTGCCGGGCGCCCGCTAGCCGGGCCGGCGCTCCCCTAGGCGGGTCAGCGCCGCCTTGCCGTGCCGGCGGGCCGCCGCGTCGGACAGGGCCGCCGACAGCAGCGGGGCGGTGCGACGGCGGGCCAGCAGCAGGCGGTTGCTGGGGACCGGGTCGGGGCGCCAGTGGTGCTTGTACGGTTCGTCGCCGCGCATCAGGCTCAGCGTGCCGTGGGAGCCGGCGGCGGTATGGGCGGCGCACGCGTCCAGCAGCATGACGGCGACGTCCGCCTTGCGTTCGCGCAGGGAGGGATGGGCGCCGTAGAGGTAGCCGCCCGCGAGACTCGGGGAGAGCAGCGTGAGGTCGACGGCGACGACCTCCTCACCGATGCGGAACTCGGTGACGACCGCGTCCCCGGAGCGCACCATCGGCTCCACCGCGCGCATCAGGTGCTCCCGGAAGCGGGGCCGCAGATGCTCGGGCGTCACCTTCCGGCCCTGCCACTGGAGCCGGTGCAGCTCCAGCAGCCTGGCGACCGCGGCCTCCGCCTCACCGGGACCGGCCGTGCGCCGAGTCACCCCGAGCGCGGTCAGCTTGCGCACCTTGGCCCGCACCCGCTGGGCCTTGCCGGACGGCAGCCGGGTCAGCAGCTCCGCCATGGACACCGGGGGCAGCTCCAGGCACAGCGAGTCCGGCACCCGCCGGCGCGGGCCGGGCCAGCGGTCGTACACCCGCTCCGCCGCGCCGCCGGGGCGTACGTCGCGCAGGTCGATCAGGGCGGTGCGGGCCGCCGTCCACAGGGCGTCGGTGAGGGCGCTGAGGGCGCGGCCGTCGTCGGCGTCGTCGAGCAGCACGTCGCCGTAGTCGGAGACCGTGCCGCCCAGCGGGACCAGCGCGGGCAGCGGATGGCGGGTGAGGGTCAGGGGGGCGGCGGCGAGCAGGTCGCGGCCGGAGCGGACCAGCAGCACGCGGAGCCGTCCGGGCCGGCCGTACGACAGCCACCAGGAGTGCAGCCAGGCGTGGCTCTGGAACGGGGTCGCGGTGGCGCAGCGCCGGTGCAGCCGGCCCCAGGCCGGGGCGAGCACGGCGAACGCGTTCTCGTCCGTGAGGAGCTGGGCGGTGAGCGCGGGGCGCGCGACGGAGGCGGGGCGCGCCGCGTACGTCGCCGTCACAGCCGGCTGTGGACGTCGGCGGCGATGGCCGGGCCGGGCAGCGGGGCCGGGTGGACGGTGCCGGGTTCCTCCCGGCGGCCGGGCCGGACCAGCAGCGCGAGCCCGCCGAGCAGTCCGCCGGCACCCGCGCCGACCAGCGTGGTCACCCCGGCGGACGCCGAGGACGGCTCGGCGGGGCGGACCGCGCGGGAGAACTGGAGCAGTTCGACGCGGGTGGCCTTCTTGCTCGCGTCGGCCTGCTCGGTGAGCGCGGCGGCGACCGCGTTGGCCATGGCTGCGGCCCGCGCGGGCCGCTCGGAGGTGGCGGAGACGGCGACCATCGGGGCGTCCGGCGAGGTGGCCGTGCGCACGCTCTCGCTCAGGGTCCCCGCCGGCACCCCGGCCCGCCGCTGCGCCTCGGCGAGCACCGCGGGCTGGGTGGCGACCCGGCCGTACGCCTGGGCGAAGCCGAGCGCGGTGGAGGTGTCGGAGCGTTCGGCGGGGACGGCGATGACGTAGCTGGTCGCGGTGTACACGGGCGGCTTCAGCAGGCCGTACCCGCCGCCGATCAGCCCGCCCGCGACGACCCCGGCGGCCACCAGCGACCAGGGAGGCAGGGAACGGGAACCCGGTCGGCGCCGGGTGGGGTTCTCGGTCATGAGGGGCTGCCTCCGTGAGGCTGTCGGGGCGAGGGGACGGGACGGACGAGCGCCGACGCGTAGACGTCCATCAGCCGGGCGGCGCTGCGGCTGATGCAGTAGTGGCGGGCCGCCTCCGGCACGGTGCGCGGACCGGGCCCGGCGGCGCGGACCCCGGCGAGCGCGGCGGCGTACTCCCCGGCGCCGCCGCGTACGCGCACGGCGCCGGGGGCGGCCGCGGGCGGCAGGTCCTCCACGGCAGGGCAGGAGGCGTAGCGCACCGGGAGCCCGGCTGCGAGCCCCTCGACGACGGCGAGCCCGAACGCCTCCTCCGGGGAGGGGGCGGCGAGCACGTCCATCGCGGAGGTCAGGGCGGGCAGGTCCGGGCCCGGCGAGCCGTCGGGGAGGCCGGGGACCTCGCCGGTGAACACCACCCGGCCGGCCACCCCGGCCGCCTCGGCCGTCCGGCGGAGCGTGGACTCCTCGGGGCCGCCTCCGACGAGCAGCAGACGGCAGTCCTCGGGCAGTCGGGCGAGAGCCCGCACCAGGACGCCGAACCGCTTCCCCGGGGCGAGCCGTCCGACACCGCCGATCACGAACGCGTCTTCAGGGAAGCCCAGTTGCGTTCTCGTGCGCCGGCGGCGCTCCGGGTCGAAGCGGAAGGGCGCCAGGTCGATGCCGTTGGGGACGACCGCGATACGCGGCTCCGGCACACCCCAGCGGCTCAGGCGGGCGGCGACCGTGGGGGAGACGGCGACGGTCGAGCGGCCCATGCGCTCCCCGGCCAGATACAGCGCGCGTACACCGGAGTTGAGCGGGCGGCCCTCCAGCTGGGAGTCGCCCAGGGAGTGTTCGGTGGCCACCACCGCGCGTACTCCGGCGAGCCGTGCCGCCAGCCGGCCGTACAGACAGGCCCGGTAGAGGTGGGTGTGGACCAGGTCGTAGCGGCCGCGCCGGATCAGCCGGACCAGCCGGGGCAGTGCGGCCAGGTCGCGGTTGCCGCCCATGGCGAGGTCGGCCACCCGCACCCCGTCGGCCCGCAGCCCGGCGGCCACCGGGCCGGGGTTGGTCAGCGTCACCACGTCGCACTCGACGGGCAGATGGCGCAGCAGGAGCCGGAGTTGCTGCTCGGCGCCGCCGACGCCGAGGCCGGTGATGATGTGCAGCGCCCTCATCACAGCCCCGCCACGGGACGGCGGCGCAGCCGGTGCAGCCGATACTTCAGGAACAGGCGCAGGGCGTTGTCCTTCTGCCCGACATGCACGCGGGGCAGGACGTGCGGGCCGTTCAGCTCGCCGGGGTCGATGGCGCAGGCGTAGCGGTAACCTGCCGCGCGCACGGCGTCCGCGACACGCCGGTCGACCGTCCCGTAGGGGTAGCAGAAGCCCTCGACCGGGGCGCCGGTCAGCTCGGTCAGCAGGGCGCGGCTCCCGGCGACCTCGGCGCGCAGGGTGCTGTCGTCGGCGCCGGTGAGGTCGACGTGGGTCATGCCGTGGGAGCCGATCTCCACCCCGGCCCGGTGGGCCTCCCGTACCGCGTCGGCGGTCAGCAGGGGTTTGCGCGGGCCGAGCGGGTCCCAGGCGTTCTCGCCGCCGAGCCGGCCGGGCAGCACGAACAGGGTGGCCGTGCACTCCCAGCGGGCCAGCGGCGCGAGGGCGTCGGTGACGAAGTCGGCGTACCCGTCGTCGAAGGTGAGGCCGACCAGCCCGCGTCCGGCACCTCGCGCGCGGGCGGTGAGCAGCTCGCCGACCGACACGCCTCGCAGCCCCCGGCCGCGCAGCCAGCGCAGCTGGCGCTCCAGCCGGGCCGGGGTGATGGTGACGTGGTACGGGTCGTCGGAGCAGTCGCCGACCGAGTGGTACATGGCGATCCACGGGACGGGGCCGGTGCCGCCCGGCTCCGGCGAGCCGGCGTGGCGGACGGATACGGACTCAACGGAAGACAGCATGGGCGAGCCTTCGGGTGCGGGTGCGTACGGAACGGAGGGCGGGTGCGAAGCCCTGGGCGCCCAGGGCCCAGCCGAGCAGGACGAACAGGACGGTCACGGTGAGACCCCCGGCGGCGAGCCCCGAGAGCGGCCCCGAGGGCACACTCGCCGCCCAGGCCCCGGCGAGGGCGGCCCCGAGCGCGGCGCCGGCCGGGCGGCTCAGCTCGCGCAGCACGTGCCGGGTGCGGATGGGCACCCCGCGCCGCCTGCCGTGCCGGGGGCCGCGCATCCCGGAGAGCAGCAGGGCGGCGGTGAGGGTGATGCCGGTGGCGTTGGCGGCGGCGATCCCGGCCACGCCCCAGGTGCCCACGGTGGCCGCGCCGACGCCGCAGGTGGCGAGCACGCCGGTGGTCATGGCGCCGAGCGGGTACCAGGTGGGGCGGCCCGCCGAGAAGTAGGAGCGGACCAGGACCCCGGTGAGGGTCTGGCCGAGCAGGCCGACCGCGTACACGCGCATCACACCCGCCGTCGCCGCCGTGTCCCCGGCGGTGAACGCACCGCTCTGGAACAGCAGTTGGACGATCTGCGGGGCGCAGGCCACGACCGCCGCCGTGCCCAGCAGCACCAGCCCGGAGGCGACCGCGAGGTCCCGCTCCACCCGGACCCGGGCGCGCTCGGTGTCGCCCTCGGCGAGCGCCCGCGCGACCACCGGGAAGGTGATCGTGCACAGCATCATCGACATCGTCATGGGGATCTGCGCGATCTTCTGGGCGTAGTTCAGGTGCGAGATGGAACCGGAGGGCAGGCTGGAGGCGAGGAACCGCTCGATCAGCACCTGCGACTGCCGGCACAGCGCGAACAGCAGCACGGTCGCCATCAGCGGCAGGTCCACCGAGTGCGGCTCGGCGGACCGGCCTTCCGGCCTGGGCAGCGAGGTCTGGGAGCTGCGTAACCGGCCGACCAGGAAGGGCAGTTGGGTGAGGACCATCAGGACTCCGCCCGCCGCGACCCCGAACGCCGCCGACCGCACCCCCCACACCCCGCCGAGCGCGAACATCGCCGCGACGATGCCCGTGTTGTACGCGATGTAGATCGCGGCCGGGGCCAGGAAGCGCCGGTGGGCGCGCAGGGCCGCGCTGAAGTACCCGGCGAGCCCGAAGGTGAGCACACAGGTCGCGGTGAGCCGGGTGCAGTCCACGGCGAGCGCCGGGTCGGGCAGGCCGGGCGCGAGCACCCGCACGAGCTGCGGCGCACCGGCCGCGAGCACCGCTCCCACCACGGCGAAGGCCAGCGTCAGCCGGGGCAGCGTCCCCCTGACCAGGGCCCGTACGGGATCTCCCGGAGCGCCCTGCGCGCGGCGGGCCAGTGCCATGCTGAACGCCGGGATCAGCGCGAACGCCAGCCCGTCCTCGATCAGCAGCGTGGCCGCGAACTCGGGCACCGTCCAGGCGACGAGGAAGGCGTCCGTGTCCCGCCCGGCCCCGAACAGGCGGGCCAGCGACTGGTCCCGGACCAGCCCGAGCAGGGCACCGGCGGCGGACAGGGCGGCGGTGAGCAGGGCGGCGCGGGCGAGGAACCGCCCTGCCGCCGGCGCGTGTTCGGGCTCGGACGGAGGCGGCTTCCAGTCCGTCGTCCCCGGCCCCGGAGCGGGCGTCAGTGTCACCGCGCGCCCCCGTCCGACGAGACCCGGCCCGCGCCCACCAGCGCCCACCACGCCACCAGCCCCAGACACACCGCCGTCAGCACGGTGGAGGGGCCGCCGATGTCGGCGTACACGAAGTCGACGAGCTGCCACAGCAGCAGACCGCAGCCGATCAGCGCGCAGTCCAGGCCCCGGCCGGTACGGCGGGCGGCCCGCAGCCCGCGCAGGCCGAGCACCAGCATCGCCAGCCAGCCGCCCGCCAGGCACAGCAGGCCGGTCAGACCCTGTTCGGCGAGGACCAGCAGGTACATGTTGTGCGGGGAGAGCAGCGGCTGCCGGCGGAAGCCGGCGCCCGCGCCCTCGGTGTCGCTGCCCGAGGACAGCGCGAGCGAGGCGTACCCGTCCCGGTACTCCGGGAAGCCCTTCAACCCCACGCCGGTGAGCGGGTGTTCGCGCCACATGCCGGTGGCCGCCGCCCACATGGTGTACCGGTCGGTGACCGACTGGTCGGGGGCGTCGGCGACCCTGGTGATGCTGTCGATCCGCTCCTGGAGCATCGCCGTGCCCACCCCGAGGCCGCCCACCAGCACCACCCCGGCCGCGACCACCACCGCGCCCACCTTCAGCGCCCGGCGCACCCCGGCCAGCAGCAGTTGCGCGGTGAGGGTGACGGCGGTGGCGATCCACGCGCCCCGGCTGAAGGAGAGCGCCAGCGGCACCAGCAGGGCGAGCGCGCACCCGCCCGCGAGCGCACGCTCACGCACCGGGGCCCGGCCCAGCGCCAGCCCCACCGCGCACAGCAGCCCGAACGCCACCACCGTCGCCATGCCCATCACGTCGTACGGCCCGAAGGTGCCGACCGCGCGGATCATCCTGCCCTGGTACGAGGCACCGGTCCCGGTGACGTACTGCTCGACGCCGACCGCGCCCTGCCACAGCGCCAGCCCCACCAGCGCCCAGGCCAGCAGCCGGAAGTCCCGGCGGTCGCGGATCAGGAGGAGCACGGCGGCCGGGACCAGCACGAAGACCTGGAGGTAGCGGCCGAGTCCGGCGAGGCCGGCGCCCGGCGAGGCGGCGCCCGTCGCGGCCAGCGCCGCCCCGGCCACGGGCAGCCCCAGCACCAGCGCGGACCGGGCGGACAACGGGCGGGCCCGCTCCCGCAGCAGTCGCAGTACGCAGGCGCCGACGACCAGTGCGGACGCCGCGTCGGCCGGGCCCGCGCCGCCTCCCTCGTTGGCGGAGAGGGGCAGCGCGAGCAGGACGAGCACGGCGAGCACCGGCAGCAGGGGGGACCAGCGCCGGGGGCGGCCGAGGGGCAGCGCGAGGCTCATCCGTCAGCTCCCGGTGGACCGGACGACGGCGGCCGCGGTGCGCAGCAGGATGCAGACGTCCTGCCACAGCGACCAGTTGTCGATGTAGGCGTTGTCGTAGCGCGCCCGGTCCTCGATCGAGGTGTCCCCGCGCAACCCGCTGACCTGCGCCAGCCCGGTGATGCCCACCCGCATCCGGTGCCGGGCCGCGTAACCGGGGTAGCACTGGCTGAACTGGGTGACAAAGTAGGGGCGTTCGGGGCGCGGGCCGACCAGGCTCATGTCCCCCCGGAAGACGTTCCAGAGCTGGAGCAGCTCGTCCAGCGAGGTCCGGCGCAGGAACCGGCAGAACGGGTTCATCCGCCGCTCGTCCGCCACGCTCCATCTGGTCGCCGACTCCCGGTCGTCCACCGGGCGATAGGTGCGGAACTTCAGCAGGGTGAAGGGGCGCCCGTCCTTGCCGACGCGCTCCTGCCGGAACACCACGCCCGGACCCTGGCTGAGCCGCAGCACCAGCGCGCAGGTCAGCAGCAGTGGCGCGGCCAGCACCAGCAGCGCGCCCGACGCCCCCACGTCCAGCAGCCGCTTGCCCACGCTGCCGCGCCGCCGCGCGCCCAGGTCGAGGCGCCGTACGGAGAACCCGGCGAGCTGCTCCCGCGTCTCGTACGCCGGGCAGTCCGCGTCCAGCTCCCACACCGCGCAGCCCGACTCGGCGAGCGCCCGCAGCAGCGGGCCCTTCTCGGTGCGCACGGCGGGGTCGACGGTGAGCACGGTGCCCACGCCGTTCTGGATGAGCGCCCGTTCGACCTGCTCACCCGAGGTCAGCACCGGGAGCCCGGAGCTGCCGTCGGGGAGGTCGGTGACCACGCCCACGGGACGTACCCCGCAGTCCGGCTGCCGCAGCAGCGCGGCGGCGACCCGCTGTGCGGTCGCGGCGGGGCCGATCACCAGCGCGGTGCCCGGCTGCCGCAGCCGCAGCACCCGGCGCCGCCGGTGCACGGCGGCCCGGCCGACGCAGGCGACCACCGAGTGCGCGGACCAGCCGACGGCCAGCGCGGGCAGGGACAGGGCGCGGCCGGGTTCCAGCGCGGCGGTCAGCGCGCCGAGCGCCAGCCAGACCACCGCGATCCGGCCGCACACGGAGGGGAGTTCGTCGAGCACCCCGCTCACCGCGCGCGCCGGGCGCGGCCGCGACAGCAGGGCGGTGCCGACGAGTGCCGCCACGGTGAGCGGCCCGAGCACGGCCGCGTCCAGTACGGCCGCGCCCGCCAGCGCGGCGCCGAGGTCGGCGGCGAGCAGAGGCAGCGGGGAGACGGTGGCTGTGTGCGGGCGCCGGGCCGGGAACCGGAAGCCCCGCACGGGCCGTACGGCGTACCCGGACTCCCTGCCGGAGGTGCTGGGCGAGGGGACGATGCTTTCCGCGGTCACGGGTGGGTCGGCTCCCTGCGCTCGATGGACACGGCCGGCAGGGTGCCGAGGAGGTCGCGGTAGAGGTCCGCGATCCGCTCGGCGGTCAGCCGTACGTCGTGCGTGGTCAGGACGTGCCGGCGGCCCTGGGCGCCGAGTTCGGCGCGCAACGGCGCGTCGCACAGCAGCCCGGTCACGGCGGCGGCCAGCGCGTCCGGGTCCTCGGGCGGCACCAGGCAGCGTCCGGCGAGCGCGGGCGGCAGGCTCTCACGGGCCCCGTCCACCTCGCTGAGCACCACGGGCCGGGCGCACGCCAGCGCCTCCAGCGGGGCCAGCGCCATGCCCTCCCAGCGCGAGGGCAGCACCACCAGGTCGGCGGCCCGGTACCAGGGCAGGACATCGGCGACGTCACCCGCGAACCGCACACCGGGCAGGGCCCGTCGGCCCAGTTCCTCCCGGTCGGGTCCGTCGCCGACCAGCACGAGCCGGGCCTCCGGCAGCGCGCGCAGCACCCGCTCCCACGCGGCCAGCAGCACGTCCTGGCCCTTCTGCCGGCACAGCCTGCCGACGCACACCACCAGCGGCCCGGCCCCGAGCCCGGCCGGCAGCCCGGCGCGGGCCGCCGCCGCGGGCGCGGGGGAGAAGCGTTCGGGGTCGATGCCGTTGGGCACCACGGCGTACGAGGCGCGCACCCCGGCGCGCACGCCGGTCGTACGCTCCGCCTCGCTGACGCACACCACCCGTTCGGCCCAGCGCGCGGCGAACCGCTCCCAGCGCAGGGCGAGCGCGGCGGTGGCCCCGCCCACCGCCTCGAAGGACCAGGCGTGCGGCTGGAAGACGGTCGGGACCCGGCCGCGCAGGGCCAGCCGGGCGGCCAGCCCGGCCTTGGCGCTGTGTGCGTGCACCAGTGCGGGCCGTACCTCGCCGGCGAGGCGGGCGAGCCGCCGTACCTCGCCGGGCAGTGTGGGACCCGGGGACCGGGTGGCCCGCCAGAGCCTCACCTCGGCGCCTATCTCCTGTGCCTCCGCGGCCAGCCGGCCTCCTGGGCAGGCGATCGCGACGCGCGTGCCCGCCGCGAGCTGGGCCCGCGCCAGGTCGAGCACGACCCGTGCGACACCGCCGTCGACGGGCTGCGCGACATGCAGGACCCGTTCTCGGGCGTCGGAAACTGGCTGGTGCATGGGCGGGGTACCTCGCTCACGGGGACGCTCTGGTTCTGGTCGGGTCTGATCGGGACCGCGCCTCGCTGCCGGGCGTCCTCCGCGGTGAAGAGCACACCGGCCCTCGCCGCGTCCCGGTGAGGAACGAGCAGGTGGCCCGGCGGGTCACCGCCGCGCCCGCGCGTGGCGGCACAGATCGGCCACCCTCGGGCGCGCGCCCGGACGCGATGACGTAGCCCGCCCGGCACCGGACCCGTACGCGCCCCGCCGCGCCGGTCGTGGGCCCGGGTACGCCGTCCGGTGGACCCCCGCTCGGCCACCTCCGTGCGCCCGGCGTACGACGGCGCGGCACGGTGCCTCCCGGAAGCGTGAGCCGGTGCCCGCCACGCACGGCGTCCGGACCTGGTACGGAGGAGAGGGCCGCGACTCTAGTGAGCGCGGACGCCGGGGGGACGCAACGACGCGAACGCGCGGCGCGGGGGGCCGCCGTTCTCGCGGAGATCACCCCTTTGGCGGCACAACCCCTCGGCGTGGCACGCGTTGACACAGCGTCGGGCAGCTCGCCCGGACGTTCGTCTCGATTTTCAAGGAGCACCTCTCCATGTCGCGTATCGCGAAGGGTCTGGTCCTGACCTCCGCCGCTGTGGCGGCCGTCGCCGGCGGTGCCGGCATCGCCTCCGCCGACTCCGGCGCGCAGGCCGTCGCCGCGAACTCGCCGGGCGTCCTCTCGGGCAACGTCGTCCAGATCCCGGTGCACGTGCCGGTCAACATCTGCGGCAACACCATCGACGTCATCGGCCTGCTGAACCCGGCCTTCGGCAACACCTGCGTCAACGACTGAGGTCGCACGCACCCTTCGGCCCGGCCGTCCGCCCGCGCGTACCG
>NZ_JBHXLV010000204.1:0-11498 GCF_042721685.1 Streptomyces sp. NPDC058459
GGGAAGTTTCGCGACAATCCACGCAGAAGCGAACCGTGCTTGGAACCCAACTGATGCTCAGCGCGACGGACTTGGTGACGAGCGGCCTCGCCGCCGGCACGCAGTCCGCGCCGGCACTCGGCGGCGGCCCGCTCCGGGCCGCACCCTGGAGCCGCGCGACCGCTGAGGCCGCCCCTCCCGGCCCGGCGGAACCAGGAGTGGGGACCAGGAGTCGGGACCAGGAGTCCGGGTGCCGCCGCTCACCTCCACCTGCCGGTGTCCTCGACCCCGGCCTCCCGTGCCGCGCTCCGGCCGGGCCGGCTAGATCCGCGAGTTGCGCAGCGACTGCCACACCGCACCGGCCAGCGCCCGCCCCGCCCGCGGGACGGACAGCCCCTCGTGCTCGCGGTACAGCTCCCAGTTGTACGGCACCAGCGACAGCTTGTTGGAGGACAGCGATCCCGCCTGGTGGGCCCGGTACACCGCGAGCGGCTCGGCGAGGCCACGGGCGCCGGCGCCGTCCCGCATGATCGACAGCCACAGGGCGTAGTCCTGCCGCTTCCGCATCTCCGGCATGAGCCTCGTGCCCAGGGTGTTGCGGTCGTACATGGCCGTCAGCGCACCGATGTGGTCCCGCACCAGCATCGCGCGGTAGTCCACCTGCCCCCGCGCCCGGACCACCCGCCCGTTCGGGACGAAGTCGGTGCTCTCACCCTCGTGGTCGGCGTCCATCTTGTAGTAGGAGGTGAACGTCAGCGGCGCGTCCCCGCCCGCGGCGAACTCGAGCTGCCGCTCGGTCTTCTCCGGGAGCCACATGTCGTCGCTGTCGAGAAACGCGACGTAGTCCCCCCGGGCCCGCTCGATCGCGAGGTTGCGCGCCCGGCCGGCACCGCCCTGCTCGGGCGCCGACCGCGGCAGCACACGCTCGTCCTGCCGGGCGAACTCCCTGAGCAGCTCCAGGGAGCCGTCGGAGGACTTGTCGTCGGTGACCAGCAGCTCCAGGTCGCTGTGCGTCTGTGTGAGCACCGACCGGACCGCCGCCCCGAGGGTGGCCGCCGAGTTGTACACGGGCATCACGACGGACACCAGGGGCACAGCACTTCTCCTCACTAGACCGGTGGCAGCTTGCAGAAACCGCGAAGGTCCAGGTCAGAGGTGGTCTGCCCTGGACCCCGGTGGAGCCCCCTGTCGGATTCGAACCGACGACCTACGCATTACAAGACCGTGAGCGATCATACCGGGTGGTGCCTGGTCATGCCACCGAGTGCCGTTTCGCCTGATCAGAGTACCTGCGGCTGGTTGCCCCGTGCTCCCTCGTATTGCCCCGTCCAAAGGCGTCCGGCCACCGGCGGGGCCACCCATGACGACCACTAAGGCCGCCACATGGCTTGGAAGTCCTCCACAATGGCTCCTGCGACTGACGCGTTCTGGGCCACATCACCCCGCCGGACGCTTCCACCGCCGTTGGCGCAGAACGCCTCCCCTTGGAGTGGTATCCAAACCCGGGGTTCGCGCCCGCCGGCTCCTCCGCGCTGCAGTCGGTCTCTGGCAGCCCCCGGTCCGGGCCAGAGATAGTTCTGCACCCCCGCTCAGAGCCACGGTGCATCCGCAGCAATCCCCCTCGTACTTGGCCAGATAGCACCTGGCAGCCGCTGGAGCGGTACCAGAGTTTCAGTCACCGTGCGTGACAGTCCGCTAATATGGTGTCACCGTCCCGAAGGTAGGCAGCGCGTCTGTCTGGAATACGGCTCTGGCCATTTCGATTGCTCCTCTTGTACCGATCACGGGAGGGGGACGGTAGTGGCCGAGCTGATGTTGTTCCGGCGAGACGTGGGCGGGCAGGACGTCGAGCTGCCCGGTTCGACGGTGGCGCTGGAGGTCAAACTGCAGCGGCGGGTCGAGGCCGGCCTGGAGGCGATGCTGGGCATCAGGTTCCTGGCGTCGGAGTATCCGACCGGTCCGTGGTACCGGGGCCGGATCGACACGCTTGGGCTGGACGAGAACGGCAGCCCGGTGGTGATCGAGTTCAAGAAGGGCTCCGACAGCGGGGTGCTGTCGCAGGCCGCCTCCTACCTCTCCTGGCTGGAGTCGGCGCACCACGAAAACGTCTCCGGACTCAAGCGCACCTACAGCTACGACAGCGCGGGGCGTTTCTCCTACGCCAAGGAAGAGAAGAACGGCACCATCGCCGACTCCTGGCAGTACTGCTAAGTCCTCGCCGGCAACCTCACCTCACAGGGCACCGACCCGGGCTGCCCGCGCGGCACCACCTACACGATCAACGACGCCCAGCAGATGACCGGCAAGTCGTCTTCGACGGGCCTCTGGTCCTACGATCAGATCGGCAACGAGACCGCTGCGGACTCGACCCCGGACTACACCCGTACCGGCGAGACGTGGACCGACCACTCGCAGATGTCCGCGATCACGGTCAACGGCAAGACGTACGCGGGTAAGTACGGCTCCACCGACCAGAGCGAGCGGCTTCAGCTCGGCGACACCGCCTTCCACAACGGGCCGCTCGGCCTGTCCGCGAAGACGACCGCAGGCGCTGACATGGGATTCAACCGGGAACCCGGGGCACCTTGAACTCCATGACCACCGGGGGCAAGACGTACTTCTACCTCACCGACGCGCTCGGCTCGGTCGTCGCCCTGGCCGACACCGACGGCAACAAGGTCGACAAGTACACGTACAGCCCTCGCGGCGTTCGCATCCTGACCCAGTCCAGCGAACCGGTCCCAGCCCTACCGCTTCGCCGGCAACTACCAGGACCCCACCGGCCTCTACCACCTCCAGGGCCGCTACTACGACGCCAACATCGGCCGCTTCACCCAGTCAGACCCCTCCGGCCAGGAGCAGAACCCCTACCTCTACGCCGAAGGCGACCCCGTCAACCGCATCGACCCCAACGGCCTGTTCAGCCTTGGTGGAACGGTTGACAAGGTGGGAATTGCCGGAGACATCATAGCTGCGGGTCAATTCGCCAGCCAAGTTTCGAATGGGGACTACCGCGGCGCAGCTTCTACCGCAGTTGGTTTTGCGTCGGACAAGGCATTCACCGCCGGATGTACCTATCTGACAGGCACTGTGGGAGCAATTCCGTGTGCTGTTGGTGGTCAGTTTGTAGGAAATAAGGCAAGTGAGGCGTTCGATGAGGGAACGACATGAAAACCCGCAGGTCGCTGAGCCTGTGCTGATCGAAGGAATCTAGATGACGAACCACGACGTTACATTCAATGCGGTTATGTACGACGGCGCCCTTCGCGGTTGGGGGTTCGGCGTTGTCGTCATAGCGGTATTCGTGATCTTTGGAATTGTTTGGAAAATTCGCAATAGGTGAATAAGGTGAGGCGGGGGTCCGCATCGCGAGCCTCCGCCTCACGTCGCATATAAACCAGCATCTGATCGCCGCATCCAGCCCCTCAGCTCATCAGCAGCCTTGAGTGAAGAACGGCAACCTCATACGACGGTGCCGCTGCACGGCCGACACGGCACTTGGACCGTCGTCCAGGAACTCGAACCCAGCCAGAACGGCGACCGCAGGCGCTTCCGTCGGGGCGGCTTCGAAACGTCCACCAAGGCCCAGGAGGAGCTGGACAAGGTCCGTGCCCTCATGTCCATCCCCGAGGAGGACGACGCCTGGGGCAAAACCCAGATCAGCGACCTGCTGGAGAACTGCGTCAAGGACAAGGACCCAGTCCCGGACTACGACGACACCCGCCGCCGCTTCAAGACGGGGCAGTCCCTGAACTCCAAGGTCACCGTGGCGCAGTGGCTCGACTCCTGGCTGGCGGGACGCAAGCGTCTGCGGCGCGGCGGAGCGACCCGCTACGAGTGCGACATCCGCGTCCACCTGAAGCCACATCTCGGGCACCTGCGCCTCGACAACCTCCGCGTCCACCACATCGACTCGATGTTCGACGCGATCAACGAGCGCAACATCGAGGTCCAGGAACAGAACGCTCAGCGGCGCGTCGTACGCGACGACCTCAAGGCCACGCCGAACAAGGGTGCCGAGAACCGCGCCCGCCGCCATTGGCTGCGAGCCCAGCTCGACGCGATGCCCGCCTTCCGACGGATCACCGGCCTCAACACCCAGCCGCACATCCGGGACACCCTGCGCGCCGCGCTGAACGTCGCCATCGCCCAGCAGGTGATGCCCGCCTTCAACCCGGCCGCGCACGTCGAATTGCTGCCGGGCACGAAGCCCAAGGCCCTCGTCTGGAGCGACGAGCGCATCGCGCGGTGGAAAGAGACCGGCGAGAAGCCTTCGCCGGTCTTGGTCTGGACTCCCGAACAGGCTGGCAGGTTCCTTGACTTCGTCGAGCAAGACCGGCTGTACGTGCTCTGGCGGATCATCGCCTTCCGGGGCACACGGCGCGGCGAAGGGTGCGGCGTCCGCCGGGAAGACCACTCGGCCAAGGCACGCTCACTCGCCATCGCCACCCAGCTCGTGCAGGACGGCTGGGAGGTCCACCAGGGCGCCCCGAAGACCGACAGCGGTATCCGCCTGATCGCCCTCGACGAGGAGACGAACCGGGACCTCCTGTCTCACAAGGTCCGCCAGGAACAGGAACGGGAGGCGTGGGGCGAGGGCTGGCAGGACACCAGTCGGATCTTCACCCAGGAGGACGGGTCCCTTCTCCACCCAGGCAAGATCAGCGACCTTTTCGAGCGCTTGGTGGAAGCCACCGGCCTTCCTCCGATCCGGCTCCACGATCTTCGCCACGTCGCAGCGACGCTGATGCTCGCCGCCGGGGTCGACATCAAGGTGGTCTCCGAGACGCTCGGCCACTCGGACACGCGGATCACCCGGGACATCTACCAATCGGTCCTTGACGACCTCGCTCGTGACGCCGCCGAGAAGGTCGTCCAGCTCGTGCCGCACGCCCGGAGGCCCCTGGCGGCGGTGAAGGACGGGGAGTCGACAGCCTCTCCGCGCCGGCCGAGGATGACACCTCCGCGCAAGAGCAACGAGGCCAAGGAAGAACGCTCCGCCTGAATAGGCGTGAAGGAGCCCCGGTCAGCGGCTATCTGACCGGGGCTCCGGCATGTGATGGGCATCACGCACTAGGTGCAGGCCACTGGGGATCGCCAACCACCCCTGAGCGAGCGAGCAGCGCACCGGCTGATTGCCGGCCTCAGCCGGTGCAATCCCCTCCCGCCCTCCGTTCACTCTCGCCGTAGCGGGAGGGAAGGCTCTGCGCTCCTGCGGCTTAACGCGCAGAGGCATCCCAAGCGACGGCTAGGACCCACGCCACCCACCCCACCCCAAGACTGCTGGCCCTGTCCGGAAGCCTTCACTCATGGCCCCGCGTGACGACGGCTTGTAGGGATGGAACAACAGCAGAGCGCCGCGCAGCGGCCCCCCGGCAACGCTCTCGGCCACCGTCACTACACGCCGTTTGCACGATTGGCCACCGCACGGCCACCGGAGGCCCCATTCCGGAGACTCCAGGCTGAAACGCCAACAGATCCAAGGTCACTAAAAGGAAAAAACCCCCGGTCACGGGCTATGTGACCTGGGGTTTCGTGGAGCCCCCTGTCGGATTCGAACCGACGACCTACGCATTACAAGTGCGTTGCTCTGGCCAGCTGAGCTAAGGAGGCGGGGACGGGCCCGTGGGGTCCGCGCCCGTGAAGTGTACCCATGCGGGGGCGTGGGAGGGCCGGGGGAAATTCGGGGGCGCCCGGGTACTGACAGGGCAGGTCGGCGGCGGGTACGGTCCTGAGCGGGTGCATCTGGGTGAACCGTCAAGAACCACCTGAACCACCTGCACCACCTGCACCACCTTCCTACAACGGATCGTCCGGCACGTTCCTGCCGGTGGAAAGGGGCCCCTTCACCATGGCCACTGTCACGTTCGACAAAGCGACCCGGATCTACCCGGGGTCGACCAAGCCCGCCGTCGACGCCCTGGAGATCGCCATCGAGGACGGCGAGTTCCTCGTCCTCGTCGGCCCGTCCGGCTGCGGCAAGTCCACCTCGCTCCGCATGCTCGCGGGGCTCGAGGACGTCAACGGCGGAGCCATCCGCATCGGTGACCGCGACGTCACCCACCTGCCGCCGAAGGACCGGGACATCGCCATGGTGTTCCAGAACTACGCCCTCTACCCCCACATGACGGTCGCCGACAACATGGGCTTCGCCCTGAAGATCGCGGGCGTCAACAAGGCGGAGATCCGGGCGAAGGTCGAGGAGGCCGCCAAGATCCTCGACCTGACCGAGTACCTGGACCGCAAGCCGAAGGCGCTCTCCGGCGGTCAGCGCCAGCGTGTCGCCATGGGCCGCGCCATCGTCCGCGAGCCGCAGGTCTTCCTCATGGACGAGCCGCTGTCCAACCTGGACGCCAAGCTCCGCGTCTCCACCCGTACCCAGATCGCCTCCCTCCAGCGGCGCCTGGGCATCACCACCGTCTACGTCACCCACGACCAGGTCGAGGCCATGACGATGGGCGACCGGGTGGCCGTGCTCAAGGACGGACTGCTCCAGCAGGTCGACACCCCGCGCAACATGTACGACCGCCCCGCCAACCTCTTCGTCGCCGGCTTCATCGGCTCCCCCGCGATGAACCTGGTCGAGGTGCCGATCACCGACGGCGGGGTGAAGTTCGGCAACAGCGTGGTGCCGGTCGGCCGGGACGCGCTCTCGGCCGCCGCCGACCGGGGTGACACCACCGTGACGGTCGGCGTCCGCCCCGAGCACTTCGACGTGGTCGAGCTGGGCGGCGGCGCGGCGGCCACCACGCTGACCAAGGACAGCGCCGACGCCCCGGCCGGCCTCGCCGTCTCGGTGAACGTCGTCGAGGAGCTGGGCGCCGACGGTTACGTCTACGGCGCCGCCGAGGTCGGCGGGAACGTGCGGGACCTCGTCGTCCGGGTGAACGGCCGCCAGGTGCCGGAGAAGGGCTCCACGCTGCACGTCGTGCCGCGGCCGGGCGAGATCCACATCTTCTCGACCTCCACGGGCGAGCGCCTCTCCGACTGACCGGGGCGCGGGAAAGTTCTACGGGAGGGGGTCCTGCGGGCCCCCTCCCGCCATACCCCGGTACGGTTGGGCGGATATCCCGGCACAGGGATCAATTCGGGCGGCCGACGTCAACCCCCCACCCAGAAAGCAGCACGACTTCATCCCCCGTAAGGGTGACTAAATGTCGCCAAATCATCACCGGGCGCTACCCTCACTCGCGTGACGCACTCCACCATCCCTCAGACGCGACGCGGCCACCGGGGCGGCCCTGCCCGCCGGGTCGGCCGCACTCTCGCCCTCGTCCTGCCCGTCGTCCTGGTGCTCTCCGGAACCCTCGCGGTCACGCGGGTCAACTGGTCCGGGAGCGCCGAAGGCTCGGTGCTCACCGCCTCGGACGTCGCCCAGGTCCCCGCGAAGGCCGGCCCCGGCCGTACGGTCACCGTCAAGAAGGCGGCGCCCCAGGACATCCTGCGCGAACGGCTGCTGACCGAGCTTCAGGACAAGAACCCCGGCGTGGTCCTCACCCACCTCCAGCAGGCGGTCAACGGCCACCCGGCGCTCGCCGGGCACTGCACCTCGATCGCCCGCACCCTGGGCCGCGCCGCGGTCCGCCGCTACGGCGCCTCCCGCGCCCAGTCCTACGCCCGTCCGGTGTGCGACACCTCGTTCGCGACGGGTGTGCTGGCGGCGCACAGCTGACCGGCGCACGGCTCACCGCACCACCCCCGACAGTGCCCCCACGCGCGGCCCTGTCGTGCCCCTGGTCTCCGCCGGGGCGCCACGTACAGTTCGGGGCATGACCCATCCGAACGTCGCTGCGCGCCCCACCCAAGCCGTCGTCCTGGCCGGCGGCCAGGGCTCCCGGCTGCGCCCCTACACGGACGACCGGCCCAAGCCGATGGTCGAGATCCCCGGCACGGGTACCCCGATCATCGGCCACCAGCTCAACTGGCTGGCCGAAGAGGGCGTCACCGACGTGGTGGTCTCCTGCGGCCATCTCGCCGAGGTCCTCGAGAAGTGGCTGGCCACCGCCGACCTGCCGCTGTCCGTCACCACCGTCGTGGAGACCGAGCCCCTCGGCCGCGGCGGCGGCCTGAAGTACGCCGCCGCGCGCCTCCCCCACCCCGACAGGCCCTGGTACGCCACCAACGGCGACATCTGGACCCGCTTCTCCCTGCGGGACATGGCCGACTTCCACACCGAGCGGGACGCGGTGGCCACCCTCGCGCTGGCCCGGCCGCGCATCCCCTGGGGCGCCGTGCGCACGGACGGCTTCGGGCACATCACGGACTTCATCGAGGCCCCGCCGTCCACCGTCGAGATCAACGCCGGTGTGTACGTGTTCTCCCCCGAGTTCCGCGACCTGCTGCCCGACCGCGGCGACCATGAGCGCGCCACGTTCCCCCGCCTCGCCCGAGAGCGCAAGCTCGCCGGCTTCCCGCTGCCGCAGGGCTCGTACTGGCGGGCCATCGACACGGTCAAGGACCTGACCGAGGCCGCCAAGGAACTGGACGCGAACAGGGCATAGCCCACGCCACACACCGAAGGGCCCCGTACCTCACCGTGAGGTACGGGGCCCTTGGCGTGCCCGGGGTCAGTTGCCGAACAGGCCGCCCACCAGGCCCGGCTGGCCGGTGGAGGAGCCGCCCGCGTCGCTTCCGCCGCCCGCGTCCGTGCCGCCGCCGCCCGTGGTGCCCGAGCCGGTGCCGCCCGTCGCGGTACCGCCCGCGCTGCTCGGACCCGCCGTGGTGCTGGGCGCACCGGCGCCCCCGGTGGTCGGGATGGTCCGCCGGGGCGGGGCCTGGCCCGTGGTGCCCTGGGTCTGACTGGGCGCCGCCGGAGCCGTACCGGCCGTACGGCCGGCGCCCGGGGTGCCTGCCGCGCGGGACGGGCTCGCCCCGGCCGAGGCACTCCCCGTGGGCGAGCTGGACGGGGACGGGCTGGCCTGCCTGCGCGGGGCACCCGGCTCTGAAGGCAGCGGCGAACCGGGCATGTTGTTGCGCGGCGCCTCACCAGGACCGGGTACGACCACCCGGCTCGCGTCGCGCACCGCACCGCCGAGCAGCGAGCCGACCAGCAGGGTCAGCCCGACCGTGACGGCCGTGATCAGCGCGCCCCGGCGCAGTACGTACCGGCGCAGGTCCCAGAGGGCGGCGCGCGGGCCGAGGGTGCGCCAGGCGCTGCCCGCGAGCCTGCCGTCCACGGAGTAGACCGGGGCGCCCGCGATGACCAGCGGGGACCAGGCGGCCAGGTAGATGATGTCGGGCGCGTCGTAGGCCGGGACCGTCTTCCAGCTGACGGTGACGATGAGCGCGGCCGAGAGCAGCGCGCCCACCGCTGCGGCGACCCGCTGCCAGCAGCCGAGGATCGTCAGCACACCGACCACGACCTGCAGGAAGGCGATGACCAGCCCCGAGCCCACCGGGTGGTGCAGCGCGAACTGGCGCAGCGGTTCGGCCACGTCCCACGGGTGCAGGGTGTTGAGCCACTTGACCATGGAGCCGCGCTCGCCGCCGTCGAAGTAGACGGGGTCGCACAGCTTGCCCATCCCGGCGTAGATCGAGATGAAGCCGAGGAAGACGCGCAGCGGGAGCAGGACGACGCCGAGGTTCATCCGGCGCCCGGGGTAGTACGCGTGCCGCGCCGGGTCGTCGCCGTGCCGCCTGGCGGCCCGGCCGCCGGAGGGACGGACGGGCGGCTCGCCGGGGCCGAACTCGTCGCCCACGTACGGAGGTTCGCCGTACGACGGGTCGCCGTACGACGGGTCCTCGTACGGCGGGTCGTCGTAGGCGCTGCCGACCGGGCTCATGTGGGGCAGCAGCCGGGTGCCGCCGTCCGGGCCGGTGCGCTGGTGGCCGAGGACGGGGGTCTCGACGGTCGCGTCGAGCCGGTCGTAGGCGTCCGCGTAGCCGGAGTGGTCCGCGTCGAGGCGCGGGATGGCCCGGGTGGCACGGGCCGGCTCGTCGGGGTGGCGGACGCTGCTGCCCCGGACGGCCTGGAGCAGGCGGTGGGTGCCGGTGTCGTCGGGCGCGGACCGGCCGCTCCAGACGACCGGGCGGCGCCGGCCCGCGACCCCGCCCCCCGTGCCGGCGGCGGACATCCGGGCGGTGTCCTGGCCGGCGCTCAGAAGCCGGGCGACTCTGGGGGATTGGGCGCGCCTGCCCGCCGACCCCAGCTGCACGCGGAAGCTGGCGTGATTGACGATGACCTGCGCCGGATCGCTCGGCACCTTCACCATGCTCAGCGCGGGAGCGTCGTCGAATCCCGACGAGCGGTCCCCCGTGGGCGTGCGGGGTGTTCTGGTGTCCACACTCATCTAACCGAGTGACGCCGAGTTAGGACACTGCTTTGACCGGCCCGATGTGTCCGGACCGCGTCAAAGTCGTAGTGAACGCCGGGTGCCACCCGGAGTTACCTCATCCGGGTGGTTTACCGAACGTACGTTCAGGAGCGGCGGCGGGAGGTCTCGTACAGCACGACACCGGCCGCGACACCGGCGTTGAGGGACTCCGCGCCACCCGGCATGGGGATGCGCACCCGGTGGTCACAGGTCTCGCCGACCAGCCGGGAGAGGCCCTTGCCCTCGCTGCCGACCACGATGACGACCGGACCGGACAGCGCCGCCAGGTCGCCCACCTCGGCCTCGCCGTCGGCGGCCAGGCCGACCACGGTGATCCCGGCCTTCTTGTACTGCTCCAGGGTCCGGGTGAGGTTGGTGGCGCGGGCGACCGGCGTACGCGCGGCCGCACCGGCCGACGACTTCCAGGCACCGGCGCTCATGCCGGCCGAGCGGCGCTCGGGCACGACCACGCCGTGACCGCCGAAGGCGGAGACGGAGCGGACGACGGCACCGAGGTTGCGCGGGTCGGTGACACCGTCGAGGGCGACGATCAGCGGGTCCTCACCCTTGTCGTAGGCGGCCGCGGGCAGGTCCTCGGGGTGCGCGTACTCGTACGGCGGGACCTGGAGGACGAGGCCCTGGTGGTTCAGGCCGTTCGTCATGCGGTCAAGCTCGGGGCGCGGGGCCTCCATCAGGTGGATGTTGCCGCGCTCGGCGGCGAGCTGGAGGGCCTCGCGGACGCGCTCGTCGTTGTCGATGAACTGCTGGACGTAGAGCATGGTGGCGGGCACACCGTCGCGCAGCGCCTCGTACACCGGGTTGCGGCCCACGACCAGCTCGGAGGAGGAGCGGCCGGCGCCCTTGCGCTGCTGCGGACGGCCCTGGGCGCGGCGGACCTTGGCGGCGGCGGCGCGCTGCTTGGCGTGGCCCTTGCGTGCCTCGGCGGGCGGCGTGGGGCCCTTGCCCTCCAGGCCACGGCGCCGCTGTCCGCCGCTGCCGACCTGGGCACCCTTCTTGCCTGACATGCGGCGGTTGTTCGCCATGAGTTACCCGTCTCCGTAAGCGTTCGTACGTATGTATGCAGTGTGCCGCCCGGCTCGCCGGGCGGCCCACACGGTCAGGCCCGGCGCCGGCCGCGCCGAGCCCGGGCCCGGTGGGGTATAAACAAAAACCAGCCCCCCAGACAATCGCAGATGGGGTGTTGCG
>NZ_JBHXLV010000205.1:0-11475 GCF_042721685.1 Streptomyces sp. NPDC058459
GCCCCGGTCCGCGCCGGCGTCCTTGTTGCGGATCATCGCGGTGCGCACCGTCTCCAGCCGGGCGAGCGGGTCGGGGTCACCGACCGGGAGCCGCATCAGGTACCCGGAGAGCCGGTTGCCCTGCGGCTGGGCGGTGCGCGGGCGGCGCCGGGAGACCGGGATGAGGGCGCGCGGGGCGACGCCCTCGGTGCCGTCGCCGCGCTCCTCCAGCCAGCGGCGCAGGGCGCCCGCGACGACCGCGATCAGTACGTCGTTGACGGTGCCGCCGGTGCTCTTGCGGACCCGGTGCACATCGTCGATGTCGAGCACGGCCCCGGCGGTGCGGCGGGTGCCGCTGGGCGCGGAGGTGAGGGCCGGGGCGGGGCTCATGCCGAGGGTGGAGCGGGCCAGCGAGCCGCCGATGTCCAGGGCCCGGCCCAGGTCGGAGACGGCGCCCCTGACCAGGTCGGGGACGCGGCCGGGCAGCGCGCGCACCTCGGAGAGCAGACCGGGGCGCTGCTCGGCGGGGCGCGGGGCGCGGTCGGGCAGGTCGACGGGGTCGAGCAGGGAGGCGGCCAGTTTCAGGGCGCGCAGCCCGTCGGCGAGGGCGTGGTGGAACTTGAACAGCACGGCGAAGGACACCCCGTCCGCGCCGGGCAGGACATGCGCCTCCCACGGTGGCCGCCCGCGTCTGAGCGGGCGCTGCATGAGCCGCCCCGCCATGCCGTGGAAGTCGTCGGTCGGGGCGTGCAGCCGTACGTGGTCCAGCGGGTCGAAGTCGGGTACGGGCTCGCGGGTGGCGCCGCCGAAGGCGAGGGGCCGCCAGACGTCGCGGATGCGCATGCGCAGGCCGGGGACGGAGGCGGCGCGGGAGGCGAGCAGGTCGGCGGCGTGCGCTCCGGCGGCGGGCGAGTGGGTGGCGAAGACGCCGAGCGCGCCGAGGTGCATGGGGTGCCGGGCGGACTCCATGTTCCAGAAGGCGAGGTCGAGCGGGGCGAGCAGATCGGAAGTCAAGGGCGTGCCTCGCGTCTTCTACGGGTGGACTTTCCCCGAGTCAATCCCCGAACCCCGATTACGGTCAAGTGCGATCAGGTTACGCACAGTTAACAACGGACAAAGTCCCGCCCCGAGAGAAGGGGCGGGACTCGGCGGATCCTCAGGTCATCTGAGTGCCGGGGGTGCCGCGTCGGGTGCCGTACCCCACTCGGACGGGCGCGGGCCGACCGTGAACGCGAGTGTCCGCAGCGAGCGCAGGGCGCGGGTCGTGAGGTAGGTGCGGTCGTGCGGCATCCGGTCGGTGCGGACGGTCTGGATGTAACGGTCGGCGGCCGAGGTGCCGGGCGCGGTGACGGTGAGGGCGCCGGCGGGCCAGTAGCGGCGGTCCAGGACGAGGTCGACACGCTCGAAGACGGGGGTGGACAGGCCCCATGTGTCGTAGCCGGGCTGGACCGGGAAGAGGCCGATGGAGGTCAGCACGTTCCAGGCGGACATGGTGCCGAGGTCGTCGTTGCCGGTCAGGCCGGCCGGGGTGTCGGTGAACAGGGTGAGCGCCGCGTGCACCACGTCGGTGGTCTTCCAGGGGCGGCCGGTGGAGAGGTAGGTGTACGGCGCGATCAGGTCGGTCTCGTTCTGCGGGTTGTACGTGGCGGCGCCGTAGTAGTCGTACGCGTTCCCGTGCACCCACACCTGGCGGGCGGTCGCCCCGGGGTCGGAGAGGAGCCTGTCGTAGGCGAAGAAGGAGTCCAGGCGGCGGTCGGCCGCCTCCTTGCCGCCGATCAGGCCGATCAGGCCGGGGAGGTCCTGCGGGACGAGCCACTGGTACTGCCAGGACGTGCCCTCGTGGAAGCCGACGCTCTCGGCCGGGTCGGCCGGTCCGGTGAAGGCGCCGGAGGCGTCGCGGGCGCGGAAGAAACCGGTCGTGGGGTCGAAGACGTCGCGGTAGTTCCGGGACCGGGCCGCGTAGCGGGCGGCGTCGTCCCGGTGGCCGAGGGCGCGGGCCATCTGGGCGAGCATGGCGTCGGAGAGGGCGTACTCCAGGGTGGCGGAGGCGCCGAAGTGGTAGTCGGAGTCGCCGTTCTTGGCGTAGGGGCGGCCCTTGATGTACGGCACGTAGCCGTGCGCCAGGTACTCGGCGTCGGCCTCCCGGCCGACGCCCGGGTAGGCGGCGGGCGGCACGCCGTCGGCGTTCTTCCTCAGCGCACGGTAGGCGCGGTCCTCGAAGCCCTTCAGCAGGCCGAGGTGGAAGGCGGTGGTGAGGAAGGGGGTCACCGGGTCGCCGGTCATGATGTTGGTCTCGACCGGGCCGTAGCCCCACTTGGGCAGCCAGCCGCCGTCCTCGTCGATCCGCACCACCGAGCGCGCCATGTCCCGGGCCTCGCGCGGCGCGAGCAGGCCGAGGAGCTGGGCCTGGGTGCGGTAGGTGTCCCACAGCGACCAGTTCTGGTAGTAGGTGAAGCCCCGCGCGCGGTGCGGCTTCTGGTCCCACCCCAGGTAGCGGCCGTCGGTGTCGCTGCCGATGTTGGGCGCGAGGAACGAGCGGTACAGCGAGGAGTAGAAGGTGCGGCGCCGCGCCAGGTCGCCGCCGCGCACCCGGACGGCCGCGAGCCTCCTCTCCCACGCCTGACGGGCCCGCCGGCGCACGGTGTCGAAGGACGGCCCGCCCTCGGCCCGCAGGTTGGCGGCGGCGCCGCGCGCGTCCACGTACGACAGTGCGGTGGTCGCCTCGACCGTGCGGTCCCCGGTGGTGTCGAAGCGGACGTACACCCCGCCCGTGCCGCTGCGCGCCCCGGCGGTGACCGCGCCGGAGTCCCAGGCACCGTACGCGGTGAAGGGCCGGCTGAACCGGGTGACGGTGTACACCGTGTACGGGCCGGTGTCCCGGCAGAAGCCGTGGCCGGAGATCTTGGTGCGTACGGTGCGGTCGTCGAGGATCTCCGCCTCGGCGCCGCCCGGCCTGTGCAGCGACTGGGCGGCGTTGAGCAGCACGTTGGCCTGCTTCGTGGCCGGGAAGGTGTAGCGCTGGACGCCGGTGCGGGCGGTGGCGGTGAGTTCGGCGCGGATGCCGGTGCCGAGGCCGACGCGGTAGTAGCCGGGGCTCGCCGCCTCGTCGTCGTGGGAGAAGGCGGCGGCGTAGCGGGCGTTGTCGGTGGCGGTGACCTCGCCGGTGGTGGGCAGCACGGGCAGGTCGCCGCCGATCCGGCAGCCGACGCCGGAGACATGGAGCAGGGAGAAGCCGCGGATGTGGTCGTGGGTGTGGTCGTAGCCCGTCCGGTGCCCGGTGTCCGGGGAGAGCTGGACCATGCCGAACGGCACGGCGGCGCCGGGGAAGGTGTTGCCCTCGTTCTGGGTCCCGATGAACGGGTCGACCAGATCGGTGAGCCGGCCGTCGGACGGTTCGGCGGCGCGGGCGGGGGTGGCGGCGAGCGCGGACGCTGCCATCACCCCCGCCAGCCACAGCCCGGTGCGCCGGGTCCCTCTCATGTCGGATGACCTCCGCTGGTTCGATGTCGTTGCCAGCATCGTGCGGGGCGAACGACGTGAACTCGGGCATCCGGGACGGTTCGAGGGCGGCGCGTCGCGGGGACCGCCGGTTCTCGGCGGCGGATCAGGTGACGAGCTGGCCCTTGCCCAGGGCGATCACCCCGCTCCGGGAGACGGTGTACAGCTCCGCGTCCCGCTCGGGGTTGACGCCGATGGTCGCGCCGGGCGGCACCTCCACGTTCTTGTCCAGCACCGCGCCGCGCACGACCGCGCCCCGGCCGACCCGCACGTTGTCGTGCAGCACCGAGCCCTGGACGACCGCGCCGGGGTCGACGCGCACGCCGGGCGACAGCACCGAGCGGCTGACCTGGCCGCGGATCAGGCAGCCGGCGCTGATGATGGACTCGCTGGCGATGCCGCCCGCGCTGAACCGGGCCGGGGAGAGCTGGTTGGAGTGGGTGTAGATCGGCCACTGCCGGTTGTACAGGTTGAACGCGGGCCGCTCGGCGATCAGGTCCATGTGGGACTCGTAGTAGGCGTCGAGGGTGCCGACGTCCCGCCAGTAGCCCTGGTCGCGGGTGGTCTCACCGGGGACGTGGTTGTCGTGGAAGTCGTAGAGCTGGGCCTCGCCGCGGCCGGTGAGCTGGGGGAGGATCGAGCCGCCCATGTCGTGCGCGGACTGCTCGTCCTCGGCGTCCCGCTGGAGGGCCTCGATGAGGACCTTGGTGGTGAAGATGTAGTTGCCCATGGAGGCGAAGACACTGTTCGGGTCGTCGGCCAGGCCGGGCGGGTCGGCGGGCTTCTCCAGGAAGCGCTGCACCAGGCGGCCGTCCGAGCCGGGTGTGATCACGCCGAACGACGAGGACTCCGCGCGCGGCACCCGGATACCGGCGACGGTGACGCCCGCGCCGCTCTCGATGTGCTGGTGCAGCATCTGGCCGGGGTCCATGCGGTAGACGTGGTCGGCGCCGAACACCGCGACGTACTCGGGCTGCTCGTCGTGGACCAGGTTCAGCGACTGCAGGATGGCGTCGGCGCTGCCCAGGTACCAGCGCGGGCCCAGCCGCTGCTGGGCGGGGACCGGGGTGACGTAGTTGCCCAGCAGGCTGGACATCCGCCAGGTGGTGGTGACGTGCCGGTCCAGCGAGTGCGACTTGTACTGGGTGAGCACACAGATGCGCAGCACGTCGGCGTTGACCAGGTTGGACAGCACGAAGTCGACCAGGCGGTAGGTGCCGCCGAAAGTGACCGCGGGTTTGGCCCGGTCCGTCGTGAGCGGCATCAGCCGTTTGCCCTCACCGCCCGCCAGCACGATTCCGAGAACCGAAGGACCTCCTCGGCGCATGGCGCCTCCCCTCACCCTTGGCTTGAATCCACGAATGCCCTGACATCCGTCGGATCACGCCTGCTTACGGATCTCCTCGTACAGACCCGCGGTGCGCCGGGCCACCGCGTCCCAGCCGAACTCCCCCACCGCGCGGACCCGTCCGGCCTCCCCCATCCGCCGCGCGGCGGCCGGATCGGCGAGCACGGTGTCCAGGGCGCGGGCGAGGTTCCCCTCGAAGTCGCCGCCGGTGTCGACGAGCAGTCCGGTGCGGCCGTCGTCGACGACCTCCGGGATGCCGCCGACGCGGGACGCGACGACCGGGGTGCCGCAGGCCATGGCCTCCAGGTTGACGATGCCGAGCGGCTCGTAGACCGAGGGGCACACGAACACGGCTGCGTGGGTGAGGAGTTGGACGACCTCGGCGCGCGGCAGCATCTGCGGGATCCAGAAGACCCCGGTCCGGACGGCACTGAGTTCCTGGAAGCGGTCGCGGAACTCCCGGTCGATCTGGGGGGTGTCGGGGGCGCCGGCGCACAGCACCACCTGGGTTTCCGGGTCGATCTCCCGTACCGCGCGCAGCAGTTGGGGTACGCCCTTCTGCCGGGTGATGCGGCCGACGAAGAGGACGTAGGGCCGGTCCGGGTCGATGCCGTGCCTGCGCAGGGCATCGGTGCCGGGGTCGGGGCGGTACAGGCGGGTGTCGATGCCGTTGTGCACGACGTGCACGCGGTCCGCGTCCAGCGCCGGGTAGCAGGCGACGATGTCGTCGCGCATGGCGCCGGACACGGCGATCACGGCGTCCGCCGACTCGACCGCGGTGCGCTCGGCCCAGCTCGACAGGGCGTAGCCACCCCCGAGTTGCTCGGCCTTCCAGGGGCGCAGCGGCTCCAGCGAGTGCGCGGTCGTCACGTGCGGGATGCCGTACAGCAGCTTGGCGAGATGGCCGGCGAGGCCCGCGTACCAGGTGTGGGAGTGGACGAGGTCGGCGCCCTGGAGGGCGGCGGCCATGGAGAGGTCCACGGAGAAGGTGCGCAGGGCGTCGTTGGAGCCGTCCAGCACGGGCCACGGGCGGTGCCGTACGACGCCGGCGCCCCGGCCCTCGCCCCAGCAGTGCACCTCCAGGTCCACGAGTGCGGCCAGCTCGCGGGCCAGGAACTCCACATGGACGCCGGCGCCGCCGTACACGTCCGGAGGGTACTCACGCGTCAGCAGTCCCACTCGCACCCGGTAACCCCTTGGACATCGGCGGCAGTTCCTTTCATGGTCACCCAGAAGCGGCGCGTGGGGAAGAGCCCGGCGGGCGGGTGAAGCAGCAGTCCCCGCAGACGCCTCCGCCGGGGACCCGGTAGTAGAGGCAGCAGCTGCGGCGGTGGAACGCCGCGCCCGAGCGGACTCCGGTGCCGCGCAGCAGGGGGTGCGTGAAGAGGTCGTCGGTGAGGCCGGCCGCCCTCTCGGCCACGTCCGCGCGGGCGTTGGCGCGGGCCCACCGGTCCAGCAGACGGGCGGCTCCGGCGAGCGCGGAGGCGGCGTTGCCCCACAGCAGGCCGGGCGCCACCCCGTACCGGCGGGTCAGGGCTTCCCCTAGGGGCTCCAGATGGGCGTGCAGCACGGTGTCGGCGAGGGCGTCCGCGTCGCCGGGCAGCGGGCGGACCTCGGTCAGCCACAGGTCGTCGGGGGCGGTCGCGGCGGCGTCCCAGCGCAGCAGGCGCGGGGCGAGGTCGGGCGTCCGCCCGTACAGCGCGGCGCAGGCGAGCGCGGCCGACCAGAGCCGGGCTGCGAGCCCCTGCTGGGCCAGGGAGGCGCAGACCCGGGGCTCCCGGACGCGCAGCCGGTCCGCGACGACGCCGATCCGCGCCGCCAAAGCGTCGGTCTGAACACCGGTCAGCTGTCCCGCGTACGTCTGGTCGAGGGGAGGTGCCGCCGGTTCGGCGGGGCAGCCGCCGGTGCGCAGGACGAAGAAGCCGCCGAGCGGGCGCAAGGCGGTCAGGCCGGGGTCGAGTTCCACGGTCAGCACTTCTATCAGGCCCTGAGTGCGCGGGCGCCCGGTCACCCGCCTTGGGGATGACCGGGGCGCCGTCGTACTCCATCGGCAGTAGGACTCATCGCGTGCTCAGGGACGACGACGGTACGGGCGCGAGCGGGCAGAGTGTCCGTCATGGAAGCCGACCGTGCCCTGAGCCGGGCCCGCCTGCCGCTGGGACAGGACCCGGGGGGCCGCAGATGAGCGCCCTCGCGTTGTCCGTGCTGCTGTCCTTCGTCTCCGCCGTCGCGTACGCGGGCGGTGCCGTCGTGCAGGAGCGCGTCGCGGAGTCCTGCTCCGCCGAGCGTCTCGCGTCGCTGCGCAGGCCGGGCTGGTGGGCGGCGCTGGGGCTGAACGGCCTCGGCGGGGTGCTGCACGTCGTGGCGCTGGCCTTCGGACCGCTGAGCCTGGTCCAGCCGCTGGGCGCGCTGACGATCGTCTTCGCGCTGCCCATGGCGGCGCTGTTCGTCGGCCGCGCGGCCGGGGCGACCGCCTGGCGCGGAGCCGTCATGGCCACGGCCGGTCTCGCGGGCCTGCTCTCGCTGGTCGGCTCGTCCGGTGCGGGTTCCCTGGGGCCGGCGCAGCGGACGGGGCTGGCGGTGGTGACGGGCGGGGTGATCGTCGCGTTGCTGGCGGCTGCGCGGGCCGCGCACCGGCATCCGGCGGTCCGCAGTGTGCTGCTGGCGACCGGCGCGGGGGTGGCCTTCGGCATGTCCTCGGTGTTCACCAAGACGGTCGCCGTCGACTGGGGCACGGGCGTCGGCCTCACCGGGCTGCCGTCACTCGGGGTGATCGCCGTGCTGTCGGGCGCCGGGGTGTTCCTGTCCCAGGCGGCCTACCGGGATGGCGGGCTCGCCGCCCCCCTGGCCACGCTGACCGTGGTCAACCCGGTGCTGGCCGCCGTCGTCGGCATCGTCATGTTCGGCGAGACCTTCCGCCACGGCACCACGGGCACGGTACTGGCGCTGGGCTGCGCGGTGGTGACGTGCGGCGGGCTGATCCTGCTGACCACGGAGCGGCTGGGCGGTCCGGCGGAGCGGGGCGCCGCGGCGGGGGCGGAGACACCGGTGGACGGCGTACGCGTCCCGGCCGCGCGCGCCGGGTGGCTGCCGGGCGAGGGCGGCCAGGTGGCCGCCGTACGCGCCGCCCCGGACACCGGGCGCGGGCCGGCGCCGGACGCGAGGTGGCCGGTGGACCCGGACGCCCCGGCGCTCGTGTCCGTGGACGACGGGGACGCCGGGCCGCGGCGGGGTGACGGCGGCGTGGGCACTCCCGCCGCCTCTCACTCCGTCTCCGTGCCCGACGTCCCCCTCTGCGCCTGACGGAGAGCTGTTCGTCTGACGCTCAGACCTGCGCGCCTGACGGTCAGAGCTGGGCGCCGTGGGCCCGGAGGTAGGCGACCGGGTCGAGGTCGCTGCCGAAGCCGGGGCCGGTGCGCACCTCGAAATGCAGGTGGGGACCGGTGACATTGCCGGTCGCGCCGGAGCGGCCGATGCGCTGGCCGGTGCTCACGCTCTGCCCGGACCGCACGGAGATCGCGGAGAGGTGGGCGTACTGCGAGTAGCGGCCGTCATGGTGCCGGACGACGACCTGGTACCCGTAGGAGCCGCCCCAGCCCGCCGAGATCACCAGGCCGCCCGCGATGGAGTGGACCGAGGTGCCGGTGGGCACCAGGAAGTCGACGCCGGTGTGGTAGCCCTTCGACCAGTGCGACCCCGCCGTGCGGTAGCCGGTGCCGATGGAGGCGTGCACGGGGGCCACGACCGTGTTCCCGGAGTGGCCCGAAGACGTCTTGTTCTCGGTGGCGGCCCTGTGCGGGGGCTTCGGAGCGGCCTTCTTCGGCTCGGTCCCGGGGTGCGTCCGGTGCCCGGACGCGGCGGGCGTCCTGGCGGCGCCGTCCAGACTGAGCCGCTGGCCCGGGACGATGAGGTCGGGGTCGGCGCCGATGACCGTCCGGTTGTCCTCGTAGAGGCCGTGCCAGCCCTCCCGTACCCGGTGTTCACCGGCGATGCCGGAGAGCGTGTCGCCGCGCACCACGGTGTACATCTCGGCGCGGCCGGCGCGGGACTGCGGGGTGGTCTGCGGCCGTACGTCCTGGGCGGCGACGGGTCTCGCCCGGCTCTGGGCCGTCCTGGCCGGCCGGCTCGACGCGCTCTCCGTGCGGGACTCGGTGTGGGGCCCCGCGTGGGGCTTCGTGTAGGACTCCGTGCGGGGCGCGTTCCCGCCGCGGACGAGTCCGGCGCGCGGTCCGCAGGCGGGCCAGGCGCCGGGGCCCTGGCCGTCGAGGACCTTCTCGGCGACGGCCAGCTGCTGCGCCCGCGTGGCCTGGTCGGCGCGGGGCGCGTACCGGGTGCCGCCGTACGCCTCCCAGGTGGAGCTGGTGAACTGGAGGCCGCCGAAGTAGCCGTTGCCGGTGTTGATGCTCCAGTTGCCGCTGGACTCGCAGGCCGCGACCTTGTTCCAGGTGGCGGCGTCCGCCGCGCCCGCGGTGCCCGCCGCGACCAGCGGCAGGGCGAGTCCGGCGCCGCCGGCGGTGACGGTGAGTGAGGCGCGGTTGATCCTGCTCGGCTGGTACCGGCGATGCCGGCCGCGTACGGCCATGGTCCGAAATCCCCTCGACATGCGTCAGGAGGGGCAAAAGTAAGCGCCGGGAACAGGCCAGGACAAGAGCGGAATCCGGCCTGCCAAGGGTCCAAGTGGCCAGGAACCGGCATAGGTTGAGGTCGGAGGTTTTCGGGGCCCGGCGAACTGAGCCGTCGGCGGTCCCTCGTCCGTACTGATGGCTGGCGAGCCTGAAGTGCGTTCGCCGGGGCGGCGCGACAGGATGGGCCGCAGGTTCCGGTCACGCCGGAGCGCAGCAACGACGCAGCTAGGGAGCAGGCGGTATGAGCACACACGCGCAGATCGGCGTCACGGGTCTGGCGGTCATGGGCCGCAATCTCGCCCGGAACTTCGCGCGCAACGGCTACACGGTCGCCGTCCACAACCGCACGGCGTCGAAGACGCGCGAGCTGGTCGAGGAGTTCGGCGGCGAGGGCGAGTTCGTCCCGGCCGAGGCCGCCAAGGACTTCGTCGAAGCGCTGGAGCGCCCGCGACGGCTGGTGATCATGGTGAAGGCCGGGGAGCCGACGGACGCGGTGATCGAGGAGTTCGCGCCGCTGCTGGAGCCCGGCGACATGATCATCGACGGGGGCAACGCGCACTTCGCGGACACCCGGCGCCGGGAGCGGGAGCTGCGTGAGCAGGGCATCCACTTCGTCGGCACCGGGATCTCGGGCGGCGAGGAGGGCGCGCTGCACGGGCCGAGCATCATGCCGGGCGGCTCGGTGGAGTCGTACGACTCGCTGGGTCCGATGCTGGAGAAGATCTCCGCGAAGGCGGATGACGGCGCCCCCTGTGTGACCCACGTGGGTCCCGACGGCGCCGGGCACTTCGTGAAGATGGTGCACAACGGCATCGAGTACGCCGACATGCAACTCATCGGCGAGGCTTACCAGTTGCTGCGTGATGTCGCCGGGTACCCGCCCGCCGAGATCGCGGACATCTTCCGCACCTGGAACACCGGCCGCCTGGACTCCTACCTGATCGAGATCACCGCCGAGGTCCTGTCCCACGTGGACGCGGAGACCGGCAAGCCGTTCGTCGACGTGGTGGTCGACCAGGCCGAGCAGAAGGGCACCGGGCGCTGGACGGTGCAGATCGCGCTCGACCTCGGCGTGCCGGTCTCCGCCATCGCCGAGGCCGTCTTCGCCCGCTCCGTCTCCGGCCACGCGGAGCTGCGCGCGGCCTCCCGGCACCTCGCCGGCCCCTCCGCCCGCACCCTCGGCAAGGAGGAGGCCGCGGCCTTCGCCGACCAGGTCGAGCAGGCGCTCTACGCCTCGAAGATCGTCTCCTACACCCAGGGCTTCCACCAGATCGCCGCCGGCAGCGCCGAGTACGACTGGGACATCGACCTCGGCAAGGTCGCCGCGATCTGGCGCGGCGGCTGCATCATCCGCGCCGCCTTCCTCGACCGCATCACCCAGGCTTACGAGGCCCAGCCCGACCTCCCCAGCCTCCTGGCCGACGAGACCTTCGCCGACGAGATCTCCGCCGCCCAGGACGACTGGCGCGGCGTCATCACCACCGCCGTCACCCAGGGCGTCCCCACCCCCGCCTTCGCCGCCACCCTCGCCTACTACGACTCCCTGCGCGCCTCCCGCCTCCCCGCCGCCCTCACCCAGGGCCAGCGCGACTACTTCGGCGCCCACACCTATCAGCGCACGGACCGCGACGGCACCTTCCACACCCTCTGGGGCGCCGACCGCACCGAAACCAGCGCCTGACAGCCACGAGTGCACCCCGTACGGAGTGCACTCGCCGGACAACACAAAGGCTCGGGACAGGGGGCGCGGTCCCGAGCCTCCTCCGGGCCGACCTCTCGGCCGGGGCCGGAAAGCCGCGCACGGCTGGGCACCATCGGGCAGCGATCACGAGGTTGCGCTGCCCTGATGCTGACGGGCTGGGGCCATCCCCGCAGGCGCGGGGGCGTTCCGTCCAAGAGCGACGGTTCCGAGCTGACCAACTAGGCTAGCCGCGAGCCTCGTCCCTCATCACCCCCGTCCGCCGCTGGGCTGGCGGTCGGGGCCTGGGGGCCCCCACCCGAAGCGGCGGGGGCCCCAACCCGCCC
>NZ_JBHXLV010000206.1:0-11372 GCF_042721685.1 Streptomyces sp. NPDC058459
GCCCTCACGTGGGCCCAGACACTAAGATCCGCACGTCAGGGCCGCTCCGAAGGCGCGGCGCGCCCACCGCACACCGCACGAGGAGCCGCACGTCATGGCCGAACACCCCGCCTACCCCGTGGGCCTCCGCCTGACCGGTCGCCGCGTGGTCGTCCTCGGTGGCGGCCAGGTCGCCCAGCGCCGTCTGCCCGCGCTGATCGCGGCGGGCGCCGACATCCTCCTCGTCTCCCCCGAGGCGACCCCCTCCGTCGAGGCGATGGCCGACGCCGGCGAGATCACCTGGCTGCGCCGCCCGTACACCGAGGGCGACCTCTCCGGCACCTGGTACGCCCTGATCGCCACCAGCGACCCCGTCGCCAACGCCACGGCCTCCGCCGAGGGGGAGAGGCACCGCGTCTGGTGCGTGCGCTCCGACGACGCCGAGGAGGCCACCGCGTGGACACCCGCCACCGGCACCAGCGACGGGGTGACCGTCGCCGTGCTCAGCGCGGACACCCAGGGCCGCGACCCCCGGCACATCGCCGCGATCCGTGACGCGGTCGTGGCCGGCCTGGGCGACGGCACCCTGGTCGCCCGCCATTTCCGTACCCGCGCACCCGGCGTCGCCCTGGTGGGCGGCGGTCCCGGCGACCCCGACCTGATCACCGTCCGGGGCCGGCGGCTGCTCGCCGAGGCCGACGTCGTCATCGCCGACCGGCTGGGCCCGCGCGACCTGCTCGCCGAACTCCCGCCGCACGTCGAGGTGATCGACGCTGCCAAGATCCCCTACGGCCGGTACATGGCCCAGGAGGCCATCAACAACGCCCTGATAGAGCACGCCAGGAAGGGCAGGTCCGTGGTCCGGCTCAAGGGCGGCGACCCGTTCGTCTTCGGCCGGGGCATGGAGGAGATACAGGCGCTCGCCGAGGCGGGCATCCCCTGTACCGTCGTCCCCGGCATCTCCAGCTCGATAGCGGTACCGGCGGCGGCCGGGATACCCGTGACCCATCGCGGGGTCGCCCATGAGTTCACCGTGGTCAGCGGCCATGTCGCCCCCGACGACGCCCGCTCCCTGGTCGACTGGCCCGCGCTGGCCCGCCTCACCGGCACCCTCGTCGTCCTGATGGGCGTCGACAAGATCGGCAAGATCGCCGAGACCCTGATCGCCCACGGCAAGGCCCCCGACACCCCGGTCGCCCTCGTCCAGGAGGGCACCACGGCCGCCCAGCGCCGGGTGGACGCGACCCTCGCCACCGTGGCAGAGACCGCACGTGCCGAGGCCGTGAAGCCCCCGGCGGTCATCGTGGTCGGCGCCGTGGTGGACGCGACCCCGACCGCCCTCTGACCCGCCCCTCACGACGAACAAGGCAGCAGCACCCCGTGGCCCAGCTCATCACCGTCGACGACCCCGCCGACCCGCGCCTGCACGACTACACGAACCTCACCGATGTCGCCCTGCGCCGCAGGCGCGAACCCGCCGAGGGACTCTTCATCGCCGAGGGCGAGAAGGTCATCCGCCGCGCGGGGAACGCCGGCTACGGCATGCGCTCGATGATGCTCACGCCCAGGTGGGCCGGCACCATGGCCGACCTGACCGACGAACTGACCTGCCCCGTCTACGTGGTGAGCCCCGAGCTGGCCGAGAGCGTCACCGGTTACCACGTCCACCGGGGCGCCCTCGCCTCCATGGCCCGCAAGCCGCTGCCCACCCCGGCCGAACTGCTGGAGTCGGCCGCGCCGCGCCGGGTCGCCCTCTTCGAGGACATGGTCGACCACGCCAACCTGGGCGCCGCCTTCCGCAACGCTGCCGCCCTCGGCGTGGACGCCGTACTCCTCACCCCGCGCTGCGCCGACCCGCTCTACCGGCGCTCGGTCAAGGTGTCCATGGGCACGGTGTTCGCGGTGCCGTACGCCCGCCTCGACTCCTGGCCGCACGACGCCGGCACGCTGCGTGCGCACGGCTTCGAGCTGGCCGCGCTGTGCCTGTCGGACGACTCCATCGCCCTGGACGAACTCGCCGCCCGCCGACCGGAGAAGCTCGCGCTGATGCTGGGCACCGAGGGCGACGGGCTGTCCCCGGCGGCGCTCGCGGCGGCCGACGTCCATGTGCGCATCCCGATGGAGGCGGGCGTCGACTCCCTGAACGTTGCGGCTGCCTCGGCGGTCGCCTTCTACGCGACCCGCCCCTGACGCCGCCCAGCGCGCCGTCGGACTTTACTGCGGCGGCAACGCACTCCCGCCGCCCTGCGGCAGGGCGATCTGCTCCACGCCGGTCCGGCGCTCGCCGCCGTCCCCGCCCAGGCCGCGCGCCGGGCCCGTGCAGCCCTGGGCCACCGCGATGCCCAGGGCGACCAGCAGCGTCACCACCACGAACACGGTCAGCCGCTGCCGCAGCAGCCGGGGATTGGCGGGGCGGAGCTTGGTCCCCGTGGTGCGCGGCGCGGGGCGGCCCGCACCACTGCGCGGGGCCGGGCGGTTGCCGGTGCCACGCGGCGCCGGGCGGGTACCGGGACGGGACGCGACACCACCGCGCGAAGGAGCACCGCCCCGGGAGGGCGCGGCGCCGCGCGGCGGCGGGGTGCCGGGGGCGGGCCGGCGCTGTGTGGTGCGCTGCTGGTCGGGCGAGGTGTCCGCGAGCCGCCCCGAGGGCCGCTCCGCCACCGGCGCCCGCGGCTCGGGCGGCCGTACCCCGCCGAGGCCCTGCGCCTCGCGGGCCGCGATCTCCTTGAGCCGCAGCGACAGCTGGAGCGTGCTCGGCCGGTCCTCGGGGTCCTTCGCCAGACAGGCCCGCACCAGCGGCGCCAGCGCGTCCGGCACCCCGTGCAGCTGCGGCTCCTCGTGCACCACCCGGTACAGCATGACCTCGGAACTGCCGTGCCCGAAGGGCGAGTCACCGGTAGAGGCGTACGCCAGGGTCGCGCCCAGCGAGAACACGTCCGTGGCCGGGGTGACCGCCGCACCGCGCACCTGCTCCGGCGCCAGGAAGCCGGGGGAGCCCACCGCCGTACCGACGTGGGTGAGCGTGGAGGCGCCGGTGGCCCAGGCGATGCCGAAGTCGATGATCCGCGGGCCCTTGGGGGAGAGCAGGATGTTGGACGGCTTCAGGTCGCGGTGCACCACACCGGCCTCGTGCACCGCGACCAGCCCCTCGGACAGGGCCGCGCCGATCGCCGCCGCGTCGGCCGCGAACAGCGCGCCCTCCTCGGCCACCTTGTCGTGCAGGGAGGGGCCGGGCACGTACTGCGTGGCGAACCACGGCCGCTCGGCCTCCAGGTCCGCCGCCACCAGCCGTGCCGTGCAGCCGCCCCGGATACGGCGGGCCGCCGACACCTCGCGGGCGAACCGCGACCGGAACTCCTGGTCCTCGGCGAGGTCGGGCCGGATCACCTTCAGCGCGACCCGCTGGCCCTTCTTGTCGGAACCGAGATAGACCACGCCCATCCCGCCCGCGCCGAGCCGTCGGTGAAGCCTGAACGAGCCGACGACGCGCGGGTCCTCGCGCCTCAGGCGCATCATCGCCATGTTCATCCCCGCTGCCCGGTCCCTGTGACGTGCCCAGCTTACGTTTCCACGGCCGCCCGCGCGCAGAGGCCGCGCCCTCTCGGTCCGATGGATCTCGCCTACCCCGCCGGAGAGGTGAAACGCGGTCAGCGACACGGATCTTGCCGTGCGGTTGAGGTGAGAACGCCGCCAACCCTCTGACCTGCTGCGGACGTTGACTTTTGGTCAAAGTGCCCCGCCGCGGACCGGGGTGAGGCGCGGGGAAGGAGCCGGCGGCCACCTCTTCGAAGGTTCGTGGCGCCGTCCCGCCCTCCGATCGCACCGCCAGTCGGTCAAAGTGACTGAAGTCACGTCAATCCACCCCTGGGGGGAGACCCGGGCACGCTCGGCCGCGACCCCTCCGGGAAGACCCTGAGACTCCACTCCGCGTCTCCACCCAGAGGAGTACTCGCACGGAGAAGGCTCATCCTGCGGGAGGCCCGCCATTCGGTACGAGGGCATGACGCCCGCCAGGCGCCCTGAACCTAGATTTGAGATCAAGCGGCGGGTGCGGCGCTCGCCCCCCGAGGCCGGACGCCCGCCGCTGTCGACAACCGAATCGGCCGGGAGAAGGAACCATGGCCCCCACGGCACCGAAGCGCCACATCTTCGCTCGACGCCGCGCGGGCCGCCGCCACCCTCTGGTGGCGACACTCATGGCCCTTCCCCTGGCGGCGCTGCTCCTGCTCGTCTTCGACGGCTGGGAGACGGTGGCCACACAGGCGTCGTCCGTGGGTGCGATGCTGGGACGCTGAGAAGCGGACCAGGCCCGGAAGAGCGGTCCGGGCGGGATCTCCCTCCCATCCAGGAAACCCCGTGGGGACGGGGGTGCGACGGACGGCACGCAATGCCGGCGCAGCTGGGGAGCTGCGCCGGCATTGCGTTTCCGCCGTCCCGGTACGCTCACCTCCCGTGACTGCGGAGACAGCCCCGGCCCTGACCGCCCGGCTCCAGGCGGCCGTACACGCCGGTGCCGGTCCGTGCGCCTGCGTCCGCGGCCCGCTCGCCGACCGCCCGGACGCCACCGTCGTCCGGCACGGCACGACCGTCGCCAAGGCCCACGCCCCCGGCACCGACCCGCACGAGCTGACGCGCCGCCTGACCACGGCCGCCCGCCTCCCCGGCGTCCTGCTGCCCCCGCTCACCCCGGCCCCGGCCCGCCTGGACGGCCGCCTGGTCACCCACTGGCCCTACGGCACCCCGGTCGACCGGGACGACCCCGACGCCGCCCCCTGGGAGGCCACGGCCACCCTCCTCGCCCGCCTCCACCGCACCCCACCGCCCCCGGGGCTGCCCCCGATGCGCGGCCCCGCCAAGGCGGCCCTCGCGGTGACCCGCCTGCGCCGCACCCTGAGCCACCACCCCTCCGCCGAGGCCGCGCCCGTCCTGGCCGCCTGGGCCACCCTCCCGCCCTGGGCCCGCGCCGAAGCCCCCGCCCCCGGCACCCCGTTCCTCTGCCACGGCGACCTGCACCTGGGCCAACTCGTCCGCCACCCCGCCCCCGACGGCCCCTGGCACCTAATCGACGTCGACGACCTCGGCCTCGGCGACCCCGCCTGGGACCTCGCCCGCCCCGCCGCCTGGTACGCCTGCGGCCTCCTCCCGCCCGACGAATGGCTCCGCTTCCTTACCGCCTACCAGGCGGCCGACGGCCCGGCCGTGCCCCGAGGAACCGACCCCTGGCCCGTACTGGACATCCCCGCCCGCGCGCTCACCGTCCAGACCGCCGCCCTCGCCCTCACCAAGGCACGCGCGGCGGACCGGCCGCTGGACGAGGTGGAGCGGGCCGTGGTGGACGCCTGTGCCCGGATGACGGCCACCCCCGCCCGGTTGGCCCGCGTTTTCCTCAAATAGGCTGCAACCGGCCGGGGTAGCACGGAGTCTGTCCCGGGGAAACATCAAGCAGTACCCGACGGCGAGGAGTTGAGCCGAACCATGCATTGTCCGAAGTGCCATGCGCCGATGCGCACCTACAACCGCAACGGCGTCCAGATAGAGCAGTGCGACGGCTGCCGCGGCATCTTCCTCGACTACGGCGAGCTGGAGGCACTGACCCGCCTGGAATCGCAGTGGACCCAGCCCGGCCCGCCGCCGCCCGCCCCGCAGGGCTACCCGGCCGCGCCCGCGCCCGCCTGGGGCGCCCCGCAGCACGGCGGCCATCAGCAGGGCGGCCACTACGGCGGCCACCACCGCCACAAGAGCTTCGGCCACATGCTGTTCTCCAGCTGACCGTTCTCCAGCTGACCCGGACACGAAGAAGCCCCCGGCCGTACGAGACGGCCGGGGGCTTCTTGGGTGTGTGGACGATACTGGGATTGAACCAGTGACCTCTTCCGTGTCAGGGAAGCGCTCTCCCGCTGAGCTAATCGTCCTTGGAGGTGGAGACGGGATTTGAACCCGTGTAGACGGCTTTGCAGGCCGTTGCCTCGCCTCTCGGCCACTCCACCAGGAGTGTAGGGGATCGGGAGGACCCCTTGTTCCTGCGAGCGGACGACGAGGCTCGAACTCGCGACCTCAACCTTGGCAAGGTTGCGCTCTACCAACTGAGCTACGTCCGCCTGTCGTTTCGGTCCGCATACGCGGCCCGGCGACGTGTTGAACTCTAGCGGATTCCTGAGCCAGCACAAAAACGCGTTTGCGCAGCGTGCTGCGGTGCACCCGACGGACACCCCGGCCGGGGCCACCGCGAGCCCTCCGCCCGGCCCGCCCCTCGGACACCCGGCCTAGACTCGGCCACGTGCTCCACCTCCCGGCCGCCGCCCCCTTCCCGGCTCCCCTGGCCCGCTTCGGCGACCGCGTCGCCACCGGCCTCCTGGACGTCACCAGCGATCCCGCAGCCCTCGACTCCACCGGCTTCTGGGCCGTCGTCGCGGACTTCGAGGGAGAGCTGACCTGCGCACGCTTCGCCGACGTACGGCACGCGCCCGTCCCCGCCCCGGCACCTGGCGCCTGGCGGGGCCCCGCCCCCGAGGAGTGGACGACCTCCCTGGACCGCGCCGCCTACGTACGCGCCGTCCACCGTATCCGGGAGCACATCGCGGCGGGCGAGGTCTACCAGGCCAACCTGTGCCGGGTGCTGAGCGCCCCGGTCGCCGCCGACGCCGACGTGGACGCCCTCACCGCCCTGCTGGCCCGCGGCAACCCGGCCCCGTACGCGGGCACCGTGCGGCTGCCGGAGCACGGGGTGGAGATCGCCACCGCCTCGCCGGAGCTGTTCCTGCGCAGATCAGGGCGCACCGTCGAGTCCGGCCCCATCAAGGGCACCGGCCGTACCGAGGCCGACCTGCTGGAGAAGGACCACGCCGAGAACGTGATGATCGTGGACCTGGTCCGCAACGACCTCGGCCGCGTCTGCGCCACCGGCAGCGTCACCGTCCCCGACCTCTGCGTCACCGAGAAGCATCCCGGACTCGTCCACCTCGTCTCCACCGTGCGCGGCGAGCTGCGCCCCGGGACGGGCTGGCCCGAGCTGCTCGCGGCCGCCTTCCCGCCCGGCTCGGTCACCGGCGCCCCCAAAGCGAGCGCCCTCACGGTCATCGCCGCCCTGGAGACCGCACCGCGCGGCCCCTACTGCGGCGGCATCGGCTGGGTCGACGCGGACCGGGGCACCGCCGAGCTGGCCGTCGGCATCCGCACCTTCTGGATCGACCGGGTCGCCGGCGGCCGGGCGGCTCTCCGCTTCGGCACCGGCGCCGGGATCACCTGGGGCTCCGACCCCGAGGCGGAGTGGCGCGAGACCGAACTGAAAGCGTCCCGGCTGCTCGCGGTAGCGTCGGGGCAGTACCTGGAGAGTGGAAAGGCCCGCACATGAGCATCTGGCTGGACGGCGCCCTGCGGGACGCCACGACCGCGAGCGTCTCCGTCTTCGACCACGGACTGACCGTGGGCGACGGCGTCTTCGAGACGCTGAAGACGGTCGACGGAAAGCCGTTCGCGCTCACCCGGCACCTCGACCGGCTGACCCGCTCCGCCCGCGGCCTCGGCCTGCCCGACCCCGACCACGACGAGGTCGCCCGCGCGTGCGAGGCAGTGCTGGCGGCCAACCCGATGCCGCTCGGCCGGCTGCGTGTCACCTACACCGGTGGTCAGGCCCCCCTCGGCTCCGAGCGTGGCGCGCACGGCCCGACCCTGGTCGTCGCCGTGAGCGAGACCACCCGCCGCCCCGACTCCACGGCGGTCGTGACGGTCCCCTGGGTCCGCAACGAACGCGGCGCCCTCACCGGCCTGAAGACCACCTCGTACGCCGAGAACGTCGTCGCGCTGGCCCGCGCGCACGAACAGGGCGCGTCCGAGGCGCTGTTCGCCAACTCCGTGGGACAGCTCTGCGAGGGCACCGGTTCCAACGTGTTCGTCGTCCTCGACGGCGAGATCCACACCCCGCCGGTCCCCTCCGGCTGCCTGGCCGGCATCACCCGCGCGCTGACCGTCCAGTGGACGGGCGCCAGGGAGACCGACCTCCCGCTGGACGTGCTGGAGCGCGCGGACGAGGTCTTCCTGACCTCCTCGCTGCGCGACGTGCAGGCCGTGCACCGGGTCGACGGCCGTCAACTGCCGGGCGCGCCGGGCCCGGTGACCGCCAAGGCGATGCGGATCTTCGAGGAGCGGTCGCACGCCGACCTGAACCCGTGAGACCCGATCCGCCCGGCCGGCGCCGGCTGACGGGGCTGAGCCGGGGCCGCCGAGCGGGTACAACTCCCGTGATGACGACGACACTGCGGCCGACCGAGCCGCTTCAGCAGCACGCGGACGGCACCCGTGCACGCCGCTTCCAGGTGTGCGTGAACAGCCGCCCGGCCGGTGAGATCCACCTGGACACCTCGCCGTTCCTCGGCCCCTCGGTGGCCCGCGTCACCGAGCTGCGGATCGACGAGCCCGACCGGCGGCGCGGCCGTGGCACGGTGGCCATGCTCGCCGCCGAGGAGGTCGTGCGCGGCTGGGGCTGCCGCCAGATGGAACTGACCCTCCCGGCCGGCGCCGAGGGCGCCTCCCGGCTCGCCGGCGCCCTCGGCTACGTCCCGCGCAACCGCAACATGCGCAAGCGGCTCGGGGCCGGGCCTCCGCCGCTCCCGCCGGGCAGCACCGCCCGCCCGATGACGGAGGCGGAGTTCACGGTCTGGCAGGCGGCGGAACGGGTGCGGTACGCGGGGGAGTGGATCGAACGCGGCGTGCCCGAGGCCGACGCCCACGCCAAGGCCAGGCGCGACCACGCCACCGTCCTCCCGGACGGGCTCGCCACCGAGGGGGTCTGGTTCGGCGTCCTGGAGCACGAGGGGACCCCGGTCGGCCACGTCTGGCTGGGCCGCCGCGAGGGCGAGCGCTGGATCTACGACGTGCAGACCGAGGAGGCCCGGCGCGGCCGGGGCCACGGCCGCGCCCTCATGCTCCTGGCCGAGGCCCGCACGATCGCCGAGGGCGGACACACCCTCGGCCTCAACGTCTTCGCGGGCAACACCCCGGCCGAGCGGCTGTACGAGTCGCTCGGCTACGAGACGACGTACCGCACGCTGTACAAACCGCTGCTGTAGCGGCCAGGGCCCGCTTGCCCGGCTACTCGGCCAGCAGGCGGTCGGCGACGCCCTCGATCCGCTCGCGCAGCCCTGCCTGGCTCTTGCCACCGTCCAGGCGCTCGCCGCCGATCACATAGGTCGGGGTGCCGGTGACGCCGATCGCCTTGCCCTCGGCCTGGTCGGCGTCGACGATCAGGATGTGCCGCCCGTCGATCAGGGCGATGTCGAACTCCTCCGCGTCCAGGCCGAGTTCACGGGCCACGTCGATCAGCACGGCCTCGCCCCGCCGGTCCAGCTCCTCGGCCCGCGCCAGCACCGCCTCGATGTACGGCCAGCCCTGCCCCTGCTCCATCGCCTCCTCGGCGGCCTGGGCGGCGGCGAAGGAGTGCTGGTGCTTCTCGAGCGGGAAGTGCCGCAGCCGGATCTCCAGCCGGTCGCCGTAGCGGGCGCGCAGGGCGCGTACGTCGTCCAGGGCGCCGCGGCAGTCGGGGCACTGGAGTTCGCACCAGAGGTCGAGCACGAGGGGCCGGGGGTGTGCGCCGGGGTGCGCGGGGGAGGTATCGCTCATACGGGCCAGTCTTCCAGGCGGGCGCGGCCCGGCCCAACCCCGGCGGGGGCCGCCTGCCTGGCGGGGAGCCCTGGAGGGGGTCGGGGGCATCCCTGAGAAGTCCCTGATCCCGGGGGCGGACCATGGCCCCACCGGGGTCGGGCGGTGCAGGATGGAAGGGACGAGGCCCACCGCTGAGGTGCCCTCGCCGCCGCCGGCCCGGAGCACCGGACCGGAGGACTTTCACCGACCCTGTCAGGAGGATTCGGATGCTGGCCGAGACCGTCTGCTCCGCCGTGTCCGCGGCGGGCCTGGGCATCGCCGCGGTCACCGCCTACCGCAAGCGCTTCCTGACCGCCGTGCGCGTAGCGGCCTACTCACTGATCCCGGTCGGTCTGGTGATGACGGGTGCCGTCGGCTGGCTCGCCGGCACCGCCTTCAGCCCGCTGGCCTGGGCCGGCTTCGGGGTGCTCGGCCTGTCCTGGGCGCTGTTCGCCCTCGACCGCGCGGTGGAGCGCCGCCGGGGCATTCGCGCCGCACGCGCCGCGGGTGACGACACGGCCGCCCCGGTGAGCCCCGCCGCCTCGGCGCCCGCCCCGCGCCGGCGGCCGGACCGAGGCTCCCGGCCCGCCCCCTCGCCCGCCGCGGGTTCCTCCTCGGACGACTTCAGCGACATCGAGGCCATCCTCAAGAAGCACGGCATATGAGCCCGTGGCATATGCCGCCACCGATGACCTGGGCATGACGGACCAGTCGCCACATAGCGTCACGGCACGCACGAAACCGTTCACCGCGCGGAGCGACGCGAAAGCTACGGCACGAATTCGGCGCAGTCCCGCACTTTCCGTGTGTGTTGCCCACGCACGGGGCCTGACCTGGGCCATCATCACCGCGAGATGGTCGACACGACACAGAGCGAGGCCGCGCCGCAGAAGGAAGAGCCGCGCGGATGCCTCTTCGCCCTATCCCAGCCACCGCTGATGATCTTCCTGGCGGTGATCGGGTGTCTGATCCTCACGGCGGCGCTGCACGATCTGCTGTTGCTGTGAGCCGTACGCGCCCGTCCCGGCGTCACCCGCCGGGGCCGGCGTCGGACCGTCGCGCATCCCCCCACACCCGGTGGCCCCGGGGCTCAGCCCGCCGCCTCCTTGCGGCGCGCCCGGTAGGCGGCCACGTGCAGCCGGTTACCGCAGGTCCGGCTGTCGCAGTACCGGCGTGAGCGATTGCGGGAGAGATCCACGAAGGCGCGCCGGCAGTCCGGTGCCTCACAGCGCCGCAGCCGCTCCTCTTCCCCGGCCACCACGAAGAAGGCCAGCGCCATCCCGCAGTCCGCCGCGAGATGGTCGGCCAGTGAGGCGCCGGGCGCGAAGTAGTGCACATGCCAGTCGTAGCCGTCGTGGTTCGTCAGGCGGGGCGTGGTGCCGGCGGCCGCGACCAGATCGTTGATCATCTCGGCGGCCGTGTGGGCGTCGGGCGCGGCGAAGATGGCCGCGAACCGGGCGCGGACCTCGCGCACGGCCGCGAGGTCGGACTCGGACAGCATGCCGATGTCGCTGACGGCGTGGCCACGGGTGAAGTCCGCCAGCCCCGCCACGTCCGGCAGTCCGTCCGCCGCCGCGTCGTCCTCCGGCTTGGTGTTCACCAGATCCACCACGGTGTCGAGCGCACACCGGGTGTCGTGGGTGATCAGCACGTTTCGCTCCCTGGCCTGAGGGTCGGGCGGGCGCCCGCCGATGGGGGCAGATGGTAGCGACATTCGCGCCCGCCCCACCGGCCGCCGCCTCGCGGCGCCCCCTGAC
>NZ_JBHXLV010000207.1:0-11279 GCF_042721685.1 Streptomyces sp. NPDC058459
GGCCCCGACTCCAGAAAACCTGTGGTCAACGGGCCCTCCGAACCGTGAGACTCGGTCATGTGTTCCTAACGATCTCCACACGCGGCACGGCCGCCACCCCCGCCACCGACCTCGGGTTCCTGCTGCACAAGAACCCCGGCAACGCGCAGACGTTCAGCACGTCCCACGGGACCGCGCACGTCTTCTACCCCGAGGCGGAGGTCGAGCGCTGCACGGCCGCGCTGCTGCTGGAGGTCGATCCCATCGCGCTGATCCGGCGCGGCAAGGGCAAGGGCAAGGGCCGGGGCGGCGCCCCCGACGCGGCCCTCGGCCAGTACGTCAACGACCGTCCCTACGCGGCCTCCTCACTCCTCGCCGTCGCGCTCGGCGCCGTCTTCTCCACCGCCCTGCACGGGGTGTGCAAGGCCCGCCCGGAGCGCGCCGCCGCCCCGCTGCCGCTGCGGATCGAGGTGCCCGCCGTCGCCGCGAAGGGCGGCCCGGACCTGGTGCGCGCGCTGTTCGCGCCGCTCGGCTGGGACGTCACCGCCGAACCGGTGGCCCTGGACACCGAGTTCCCCGACTGGGGCGACTCCCGCTACGTCCGCCTCGTGCTGGAGTCGGAGCAGCTCACCCTCGCCGAGGCGCTCCGCCACCTCTACGTGCTGCTGCCGGTGCTGGACGACGCCAAGCACTACTGGGTCTCGCCCGACGAGGTCGACAAGCTGCTGCGCGCCGGTGAGGGCTGGCTGCCCGGCCACCCCGAGCAGCGGCTGATCACCAACCGCTACCTCTCGCGCCGCTGGTCCCTGACCCGGCAGGCGATGGAGCGCCTCGAACTGGTGCGTCTCGCCGAGACCGACGACAGCGAGGTCGAGGACATCGACAACGCCGTCGAGGCGGAGGCCGAGGCCGAACCCCGGCCCACCCCGCTCGCCGTCCAGCGCCGGGAGGCGATCCTCGCCGGGCTGCGCGAGTCCGGTGCCGCCCGGGTGCTCGACCTCGGCTGCGGCGAGGGCCACCTCGTGCGGGAGCTGCTGCGGGACGTGCGGTTCACCGAGATCACGGGGGTCGACGTGTCCGCACGTGCCCTCGCCATCGCCGCCCGCCGCCTCAAGCTGGACCGCATGGGCGAGCGGCAGGCGTCCCGCGTCCGGCTGCTGCAGGGCTCGCTCACCTACACCGACAAGCGGCTCACCGGCTACGACGCGGCCGTGCTCAGCGAGGTGATCGAGCACCTCGACCTGCCCCGGCTGCCCGCGCTGGAGTACACCGTGTTCGGCGCCGCCCGCCCGCGCACCGTCCTCGTGACCACGCCGAACGTCGAGTACAACGTCCGCTGGGAGACCCTGCCCGCCGGGCACGTCCGGCACGGTGACCACCGCTTCGAGTGGACCCGCGAGGAGTTCCGCGCCTGGGCGGCCGCCGTCGCCGAACGGTACGGCTACACGGCCGAACTCCGCCCGGTCGGCCCCGACGACCCCGAGGTCGGTCCGCCCACCCAACTGGCCGTCTTCCACCGCGACACCACCGAGCAGGACAAGAAGGAGGCGAAGGCCGCATGACCGAGACCCGCCCGGGACGGGCGCTGCCCGTCACCGACCTCTCCCTCGTCGTCCTCGTCGGCGCCACCGGCTCCGGCAAGTCGACCTTCGCCCGCGAGCACTTCGCGCCCACCGAGGTGATCTCCTCCGACTTCTGCCGGGGCCTGGTCGCCGACGACGAGAACGACCAGAGCGCGACCAGGGACGCCTTCGACGTCCTGCACTACATCGCGGGCAAGCGGCTCGCCGCCGGCCGCCGTGCCGTCGTCGACGCCACCAGCGTCCAGCCGGACGCCCGGCGGCAGTTGGTCGAGCTGGCCAGGAAGTACGACGTGCTGCCCATCGCCATCGTGCTGGACGTGCCCGAGGAGGTGTGCGCCGAGCGCAACGCGGCCCGCCCCGACCGCGCGGGCATGCCCCGCCGGGTGATCCAGCGGCACACCCGCGAACTCCGCCGTTCCCTGCGGGGCTTGGAGCGCGAGGGCTTCCGCAAGGTGCATGTGCTGCGCGGGGTCGCCGAGGTCGAGGGCGCCACGGTCGTCACCGAGAAGCGGTACAACGACCTCACCCACCTCACCGGCCCCTTCGACATCGTCGGGGACATCCACGGCTGCTCGTCCGAACTGGAGTCGCTGCTCGTCAAGTTGGGCTACGCCGACGGAGTCCACCCCGAGGGCCGTACCGCCGTGTTCGTCGGTGACCTGGTCGACCGGGGTCCGGACAGCCCCGCCGTGCTGCGGCGCGTGATGGGCATGGTCGCAGCCGGGACCGCGCTGTGCGTGCCGGGCAACCACGAGAACAAGTTCGGCCGCTACCTCAAGGGCCGCACCGTCCAGCACACCCACGGCCTCGCCGAGACCATCGCCCAGCTGGAGGGCGAGAGCGAGGAGTTCAAGGACGAGGTGCGCCGCTTCGTCGACGGGCTGGTCAGCCACTACGTCCTCGACGGCGGCCGGCTCGTGGTCTGCCACGCCGGCCTGCCGGAGAAGTACCACGGCCGCACCTCCGGCCGGGTCCGCTCGCACGCGCTGTACGGCGAGACCACCGGGGAGACCGACGAGTTCGGGCTGCCCGTGCGCTACCCGTGGGCCGAGGACTACCGAGGCCGCGCGGCCGTGGTGTACGGCCACACTCCGGTACCGGAAGCCACCTGGCTCAACAACACGATCTGCCTCGACACCGGCGCCGTCTTCGGCGGCAAGCTGACCGCGCTGCGCTGGCCGGAGCGCGAGATCGTGGACGTACCCGCCGAACGGACCTGGTACGAGCCGGTGAGGCCGCTGCGCGTGGACGCGCCCGGCGGCCAGGACGGGCGGCCGTTGGACCTGGCCGACGTCACCGGCCGGGGCGGGGTGGAGACGCGGTACGCGGGCCGGGTCGCGGTGCGCGAGGAGAACGCGGCCGCCGCGCTGGAGGTGATGAGCCGCTTCGCCGTAGACCCGCGCCTGCTGCCGTATCTCCCGCCCACCATGGCGCCGACGCCCACCTCGCAGGAGGACGGCTATCTGGAGCACCCGGCCGAGGCGTTCGCGCAGTACGCGCGGGACGGGGTCGGGCGGGTGGTGTGCGAGGAGAAGCACATGGGCTCGCGCGCCGTGGCCCTGGTCTGCCGGGACGCGGAGACCGCCGCGAAGCGGTTCGGTGTGCCGGAAGGGCCCACGGGCGCGCTCTACACCCGTACCGGGCGGCCGTTCTTCGACGACGGCGCGGTGACCGAGGAGATCCTCGGCCGGCTCCGCGCGGCGGTCACCGAGGCCGGCCTGTGGGAGCGGCTCGACACCGACTGGCTGCTGCTGGACGCCGAGTTGATGCCGTGGTCGCTGAAGTCCGAGGGGCTGCTGCGCCGCCAGTACGCCGCCGTGGGCGCCGCCTCCGGCGCCGTGTTCCCGCCCGCACTCGCCGCACTGGAGGCGGCCGGGGCCCGGGGCGCCGACGTGTCCGCGCTGCTGGACCGGCAGCGCGAACGGGCCGCCGACGCGACCGCGTTCACCGACGCCTACCGCCGCTACTGCTGGCCCACCGAGGGTCTCGACGGCGTCCGCCTCGCCCCCTTCCAGATCCTCGCGGTACGCGGCCGAAGCCTCGCCGGACTCCCGCACGACGAGCAACTGGCCCTGCTGGACCGCCTGGCGGAACACGACACCTCCGGCCTGCTCCAGACCACGAGGCGCCTGTACGTCGACACCGGCGACCCGGAGTCGGTCCGGGCGGGCACCGACTGGTGGCTGGAGATGACCGGCCGGGGCGGCGAGGGCATGGTCGTCAAGCCGCTCGGCGCGCTCGTCCGCGACGGGCAGGGCCGGCCGGTGCAGCCGGGCATCAAGTGCCGGGGCCGCGAGTACCTGCGGATCATCTACGGACCCGAGTACACGCGCCCGGACAACCTGGCCAAGCTGCGCCACCGGTTCCTCAACCACAAGCGGTCGCTGGCGCTGCGCGAGTACGCCCTCGGCCTGGAGGCCCTGGACCGGCTCGCCGAGGGGGAGCCGCTGTGGCGGGTGCACGAGGCGGTGTTCGGCGTACTCGCGCTGGAGTCGGAGCCGGTGGACCCCCGGCTCTGAGCGCCTTCGACAGCGGGATCTCAGCCCACCAGCCGCAGCCGCCGCCCGCACACGCCCACCCGTACCGTCTGCCCCCAGGTGAGCTGGAGCGCGTCGGACTCGATGCCGTCGCCGAAGGCGATCAGGCGGTCGGACTCCACGGTGAGCGTCAGGGAAGCCGAGGCGGTGAGGCCGCCCCCGACCAGGCTCGTCCCGGTGGCGGGCGACGGCCACGCCTCGCGGACGAACCACAGCAGCCGGTCCTCGGTCGGCGCCGGCAGGGGCAGGGTGCCGCCCCGCTCCTGCCACACCGACCGGAGCCAGCCGGTGGCCCCGGTCCCGGTGCCCACCAGGACCCCGGAGGAAGCCTGGGCCTCGACCGCACTCCTGTCGCCGTCGAGACCCAGGCGGTACCGGGCGGTCTGGTGGCCCGGCGCGCCGAGGTAGATCTCGTTCAGCGCCACCAGCCGCTGCGTGTCGTCGGTGACGGCCTCGACCATGGTCAGCTCGTCCGCCGTGCCCCCGGCCGAGGCCAGCAGGGCGGCGGTGTCGGGCGGCCGGTGCCGGACCAGCACACCGGGGTTGCGGCCCGGATCGGTGTCGATGCCGATCACCGGCTGGCCGTCCAGGTACTTGGCGGCGTTCGCCACCAGCCCGTCCTGGCCCACCACCACGACCACGTCCTCCGGGGCGAACAGGAAGCGGTCCAGGTCGGCACGCTCCAGCAGCGCCTGGCGCCAGTTCAGCGGGACGGCGGCGGTCACCTCGGCCAGGGCGCGGCGCGCCCGGCGGTGGCGTTCGGCCACCTCCTCGATGTCCCGGCCGCGCGAGGAGAGGAAGAACGCGGCCTGCCCGTGCGTACCGTGCCGGGCCACCAGCTCCTCGTACTCCGTGGTGCGGTGGACCAGCACGGCGCGCGGGGCGAGGCTCACCGGGTGCCGTCCGGCGTGGCGTGGGTCAGCCGGGCGAGCAGTCCGGTCAGCACGTCGGGGGAGACGGTCACGCTGTCGATGCGCGGCAGGTTCTCCGCGAGCCGGGCGGCGGTGAGCGCCCGCAGCGCCTCGGCGCCGTCGACGCCGGCCTCGGCGTGCACCCGCAGCCACGCCGCCCGCTCCTCGGCCCGCGCCTCGCCGGTCTCGCGGGCGGCCTCGGCCTCCGCACGGGCGATCCGCACCGTCCGCTCCGCCTCCGCCTCCGCCAGCCGGGCCGTCCGCGTGGCCTCCGCCTCGGCCAGCTTCACCGACCGGGCCGCCTCCGCCTGGGCGCGCACCGCGTCGGCCGCGGCCTCCTCCTCCGCCTCCCGGCGGGCGTTGGTGCCCCGCTGCTCCACCAGCCGTTCCTCGCGGCGGGCCAGCTCGATGCGGCTGGCCAGTTCGTTCTCCGCGATGGCGCGCTCCCGCTCGACCGCGACCGCCCGCCGTTCGTAGGTCGCGCGGTCGGCCTCCTGCTGGATCTGCTCGCGGGCCGGGGTGCGCAGCGCCCGCTCCACCTCCGGCTCGGGGCGCAGCGCCATCACGCGCACCGCGACCACCTCGATGCCGGTGGCGGGGAGCCGGGGCTCGGCGCCCAGCCCGGCGGTGACGCGTTCGCGCACCGCCGCCGCGCCGTCCACCAGCGCCGCCGCCAGGGGCGTACGGGCCAGCACGTCCAGCGCGTGCTGCTGGGCCGTCTCGGTGAGCAGGGTGCCGAGCTGCTCCAGCGGGGCGCCGCGCCAGACCCCGGTGTCGGGGTCGACGGAGAAGTCCAGGCGGGCGGCGGCGGTGGCCGGGTCCGCGATCCGGTACGTCACCGTCGCGGTGACCGCCACGTCCTGGAAGTCGTGCGTACGGGCGTGGAAGGTCATCGCCAGTTCCCGGTCGTCCACCGGCACCTCGGACAGCGCGGCGGTCAGCGGCCGGAACCAGAAGCTGAGCCCTGGCCCGTCGTGCAGCAGCGTGCCCGAGCGGTGGTGCCGGATGTGCGCCGCGGGCACACCGCGCAGGTGGCGCCAGCCGAGGCGCCGGGTGATGTCGGCCATGGGAACCCCTCACTTCTCGTCGTAAAGACGATAAGCGGGACGGCCTGTTCTCGTCAACAGGACGAAAAGAGGGAGTGCGGAAACGGCCGGGAGACGAGTGAACGCTCCCCCCGGCGGCCAGGATGAAGGCATGGCATTCCACGTCGACTCCGAGGCCGGGCGGCTCCGCCGGGTGATCCTGCACAGGCCGGACCTCGAACTCAAGCGCCTCACCCCCAGCAACAAGGACGCCCTCCTCTTCGACGACGTGCTGTGGGTCCGCCGGGCGCGCGCCGAGCACGACGGCTTCGCCGACGTCCTGCGCGACCGGGGAGTCGAGGTGCACCTCTTCGGCGACCTGCTCACCGAGACCATGGCCGTGCCGGAGGCCCGCACCCTGGTCCTGGACCACGTCTTCGACGAGAAGGAGTACGGCCCGCTCGCCACCGGCCATCTGCGCACCGCCTTCGACGCGCTGGCCCCCGGCGAGCTGGCCGAGGCGCTGGTCGGCGGCATGACCAAGCGGGAGTTCCTGGCCGGCCACCCCGAGCCCGCCTCGGTCCGCTTCCATGTCATGGAGCTGGACGACTTCCTGCTGGGCCCGCTGCCCAACCACCTCTTCACCCGCGACACCTCGGCGTGGATCTACGACGGCGTCTCCATCAACGCCATGCGCTGGCCCGCCCGGCAGCGCGAAACCGTGCACTTCGAGGCGATCTACCGGCACCACCCGCTCTTCACCGAGGAGAGCCCCCGCATCTGGTCGCGCGGCCAGGCCGACTACCCCTCCACCATCGAGGGCGGCGACGTGCTGGTGATCGGCAACGGCGCCGTGCTGATCGGGATGAGCGAGCGCACCACCCCGCAGGCGGTGGAGATGCTCGCGCACAAGCTGTTCGAGTCGGGCTCCGCGCGGACCATCCTGGCGCTGGACATGCCCAAGCGGCGCGCCTTCATGCACCTCGACACCGTGATGACCATGGTCGACGGCGACACCTTCACCCAGTACGCCGGGCTCGGCCTGCTGCGCTCGTACACCATCGAGCCCGGCGCCGGAGAGCGCGAGCTGAAGGTCACCGACCATCCGCCGGAGCACATGCACCGGGCCATCGCCGCCGCCCTCGGCCTCGGTGAGATCCGGGTGCTCACCGCCACGCAGGACGTGCACGCCGCCGAGCGCGAGCAGTGGGACGACGGCTGCAACGTCCTCGCCGTGGAGCCCGGAGTCGTGGTCGCCTACGAACGCAACGCCACCACCAACACGCATCTGCGCAAGCAGGGCATCGAGGTGATCGAGATCCCGGGCAGCGAGCTGGGGCGGGGGAGGGGCGGGCCGCGCTGTATGAGCTGCCCGGTGGAGCGGGACGCGGTGTGGTAGGCCCTGGCGTGCGACTTCGTATGATCATGATGTCGGGTGAATAGAAATGCCGAGGCTCGTATAGAATTACGTGAGTCAGTGCACCACGTACCCCTGGAGCGCCCCCATGGCGACAGTCCCGACCGCCCTCGCCGGCCGACACTTCCTCAAGGAGCTGGACTTCACGGCCGAGGAGTTCCGCGGGCTGCTCGCGCTGGCCGCCGAGCTGAAGGCGGCCAAGCGGGCCGGAGCCGAGACACGGTACCTGACCGGCCGCAACATCGCCCTGATCTTCGAGAAGACCTCGACGCGCACCCGCTGCGCCTTCGAGGTCGCCGCCGCCGACCAGGGCGCCCACACCACGTATCTCGACCCGGCCGGCTCCCAGATCGGGCACAAGGAGTCCGTCAAGGACACCGCCCGGGTGCTGGGCCGGATGTACGACGCGATCGAGTACCGGGGGCACGGCCAGGGCGTCGTGGAGGAGCTGGCCGCGCACGCGGGCGTCCCCGTCTACAACGGCCTGACCGACGAGTGGCACCCCACCCAGATGCTCGCCGACCTGCTCACCATGACCGAGCACAGCGCGGAGCCGCTGGAGGACATCGCCTTCGCCTACCTGGGCGACGCCCGGTACAACATGGGCAACTCCTACCTGGTCACCGGCGCCCTGCTCGGCATGGACGTGCGCATCGTCGCACCCCGGCTGCTCTGGCCCGCCGAGACCATCGTGGCGCTGGCCCGCCGGCTGGCCGAGGTCTCCGGTGCCCGCGTCACCCTCACCGAGGACGTGAAGGAGGGGGTGCACGGCGCCGACTTCGTCGCCACCGATGTCTGGGTGTCGATGGGGGAGCCCAAGCAGGTCTGGGACGAGCGCATCGGCCTGCTCGGCCCGTACGCCGTGACCATGGACGTGCTGCGCGCCACCGGCAACCCCGGCGTACGGTTCCTGCACTGCCTGCCCGCCTTCCACGACCTCGGCACCGCCGTCGGCCGCGAGATCCACGAGCGGTACGGACTGACCGAGCTGGAGGTCAGCGACGAGGTCTTCGAGTCCGAGCACTCGGTGGTCTTCGACGAGGCGGAGAACCGGATGCACACGATCAAGGCCGTGCTCGTCGCCACCCTCGGGGATACGTCACCAGTCCTTGGTTGACCCGCCTCACCTGGCCTTGTGCTGACCGACGGCCCGGCCCCCACCCTTTGTGCCGCGCCGACGCAGCGGCCCGACCAGGGCCGTCCGCACCACCAGAAACGAGCACCACGTCGGACTCTCCGACTCCGTCGCGCAGGCCGGACCCGCCGTGGTCGTCTCCTTCGTCCTCGCCGCGTCCGGCGGACCGGCCGACGGCGGTGTGGTCAACCTGCCCGCCGTGAAGCTCGTCGTCCTGCTCGCGTTCTGTGCCGTCGGCTACAGCGCGTTCAAGCACGGCAACCTCACCCCGTTCTCCCCGGCGGGCCTGGGCGGCATCGGCGCGGGCACCACCGCCGCCTTCTTCTCGTACACGGCGTCTACCACGCCTACGGGCGCCGGCACTCCACGCTGGGCCGGGCCGGGGCGGCCGGAGTCACGCCGAACGCTGAGCGGGAACGACAGGCAGTCTGAACCACACCGCCTTGCCCGACGAGGTGGGGCGGTGACCACAGGACGAACTGAGGGCGCGGATCAGCAACAGGCCGCGCCCTCCCTCCTGCCAGGGGTCGGGCTCCTCGATCACCGGACGGGTCAGATGGCCGGGCGGCGCCGGGTCCGGGTCGTGCACCTCGACCTGGCAGCCGGTCGGCCGCAGCTCCACCACCAGCTCGATCGGACCGCTGCCGGCGGTGTGCTCCACCGCGTTCGCCACCAGCTCGGCGGTCAGCAGCTCCGCCGTGTCGCAGTCGGCCAGATGCCCCAACTCGGCGAGCGCCGAACGCACCAGGGCACGAGCGACCGGCACCGCCGCGGCGGTGTGCGGCAGTGCGATGCGCCAGGAGGCCGATCCGGTGGGGAGTTCGTGCACGGCGAGTCCGTTCATGCAGCAGGCTGTCCTGCCTTCGACTGTAGGAATGGTACGGCTCCGGCCATCGAAACCCCCGGCGGGCAGTGGCCGGAACCATAGGCCTCGATACCCGTCGGCGGGCCGCGCCGAACACCTCACCATCCCCACCCGTAGCTGCTGTTACGTCCCTGTTGATCACCGGTGACACCGGTGACGGGACGGTCGAACGCGCCGCGCCGCCACCTCGGCCGAGTGACCACAGTCACAGCGCGAGGGTGTCTGTTTCGGCCGCCCGGTGCCACGGAGCGACCGCCCGGTCACCGGCCGCCGCGCTCACACCCCGACGAACGCCGCGCCCGCGTCCCGCAGCCGCTCGTGCAGCGCCCGGAACACCCGCGCCGAGTGGGCCCCCGGCCAGTCGGCGGGCAGCAGCCGGGCCGGCAGACCGGGGTCGGCGCCGGGCAGCCCGCGCCAGGAGTCCAGGGCCAGCAGATAGTCCCGGTAGGCGTCCTCGGCCGGGGTGTCCGCCCGGCCCTCCCAGGCGCGCAGCACCGGCGCGTGCGCCGCGAGGAACCGCTCGTGCTGCCCGGCGATGGCCGGCAGGTCCCACCATCGGCCGACCGCCTCGGCCGTGGGCGCGAACCCCAGATGATCGCCCCGGAAGAGATCCACGTAGGTCTCCAGACCCAGCAGGCCCAGCGCGTGCCGGGCCTCCTCGTGCAGCCGGGCCGGGGCTATCCACACCCCCGGGGCCGCCGCGCCGAAGCCCAGCGCGGCCAGCCGTGTGCGCAGCACATGCCGCTTCTGCCGCTCCGACTCGGGCACCGAGAACACCGCGAGCACCCAGCCCTCGTCCTCGGCGGGCCCGGTGGCGTGGATACGGCGGTCGTCCGCGCTCAGCGACCGGCGTGCCTCCGCCGACAGCTCGTACCCCGCCGCACCCCCGGCGGTGCGGGCCGGCAGCAGCAGACCGCGCCGTTTCAGCCGGGACACCGAGGAGCGCACCGAGGGCGCGTCCACCCCGACCGCGGCCAGCAGCCGGATCAGCTCGGCGACGGGCACCGGGCCCGGTACGGAACGGCCGTACGCCCCGTAGAGCGTGACGATGAGGGACCTGGGGGCGTGCTGCTCGGACACGTTGATCATTTTAGGTCGTCGGCATACCTGCTGGTCACCATCGGTGCGAAGGCTTCTCGCAGGACACGGGGACGACTGCGCACGGCCCATTGACGCGCCGACGATGGGGTGAGGATCGCGTGCCGCGCGCGCCGCCCCCGGTACCTGTGGGAGCCCCCACACCCCACACCGGGAGGCATCCGATGCCCGTACGTCCCGTTCTGGCCGCCACGCTCGGCGCGGCCGCCCTGCTGTGCGCGCTCACCGACCCGGCCACCGCGGCGCCGGGCGAGAGCGTCACCGTCGACGCGACCGCCCGCCTCGCGGCCGACGGTACCGTCACCCTCTCCGGCACCTACCGCTGTCTGCCCGGCACCGGCCCGGTCCTCGTCAGCTCCTCGATCAGCCAGGCCGACCCGCGCGTCCGGCACGGCATCGGCGGCAGCGGCGCCCGCTGCGACGGCGCCGAGCACCGCTGGGCTGGCTCCGGCAAGATCTCCTCGGAGACGCTCGACGCGGGCGCCGCGCACGTCCGGGCCGACGTGATGGAACTGCGGCCCAGCGGACTCGTACCGCTGCCGGTGTTCCACGCCACGGCCGACCGGGACATCACCCTCGTCCGGAGCTGACCCCCGTCCGGCGGCGGCAGCTAGGGCCTGTCCGGCGGATCTTTGCGGGCCCGCGACGCCCGGCACGCACTCTCGCCGCACGCCCGAATCACCCGAGTACGTCCAGTACGAGGGAGATCCGGGCGCACGCCGAGAGCAC
>NZ_JBHXLV010000208.1:0-11225 GCF_042721685.1 Streptomyces sp. NPDC058459
TGCCGGAGTGCGCGATCACCAGCACTCCGTCGATGCCGATTGTCACCGTCCCGCCCGCGTCGGGCGCGTGCCCGCCGGCCAACTGCCAGGCCCGCTCACGCGCTTCGGCCCGCACGGCACGCAGCGCCGTCAGTGCCTTCCCGCCCGAGGCGCCGAGGGTGTCGAAGAGGCGGGAGACCGTGAGGTCGGAGGCGACCGGCCCGAACACGGCCGGCTCGGCCCGCAGCATGCCGACATCGGCCATACAGTCCCCGCCCCACGCGACCGCCAGCGCCACGTCCAGCAGGACCTTGCCCGGATCGTGTACCGCCCGCGCCTCGAACCACGGCGTCAGCGCCGCCGCTATCGCGGTGTCCAGACCGGTCTTGCGTACCGTCTCGACCAGCAGCACGCTCCCGGCCTGGGCGACCACCGTCCGGCCGCCGCCCTCGACGCGGACACCCGGGTAGGACCCGATACTCTTCTTCGCCTGGGAAGTGCTTCTTTCCATGCAGCCAACAGGACCCTAGACAAGTCCCATCGTCGCAGGTCAGAGGCGCTTCCCGCTTTCATGATCAACCTTCGGACACACCACCCCGTGAAAGCGCGAGGCTAGGGTTTCCACCTGCGCGGGGAAGTCCGTCGGCTCCGGCACCGCGCTCCTCTTGCAGAAGGGCTTAGAACTCGGGGGTGACCCGAGCGGCGACGCCGGGCCCTGACACGATCTTGCAGGTGCTTTCCGCGGCGGATCGCATGCCTCAACGACTGTGAGAGTGGTGCGGGTCGCGGCGTGCTCGCAGTCGGCGGTGACGGACTCCCGCATCTGTTCGAGAAGGAGCTCCCAGTCATGCCGCAAAGCTGTCTCGCGTGGGTTTATCAACCACGCCCAGGTGCTGAGTTCGGGGTGCGGCGATCACCATGATTGCCATGTCGTCGTGGGTGCCTGCGCCAACCCAGTCGGATGCGAGCACCTGTATGTATGTGACTACCGCCTCGGCTGGCATACCCGCACAGTCGGACAGCGCCCGCCGCAGTCGGTCGTCGCCGAACAGCTCGTCCCCCGTAGGGCCGCCCCTGGCCTCGGTGAACCCGTCGGTGATCAATACGCAGAAGTCGCCGGGGGCCAGCGATTCATTCACCGTGGTCGCGGACGCGTCGGGCAACACCCCGATCAGCGTGCCGGTGGACTTGCCTACCTCCACGCTGCCGTCAGCGCGGACAACCAAGACAGGTGGATGCCCTGCACTAGTCACCCGCAAACTCACCGAGTTCTGAGCGCGCACTGCAGAGACCATCACCATCGTGGCGAAGCGAGTGCCATCCGAGGTGAGCAGTGCCCTGTTCAAGAGCTCAATCATCCGTTGGTGGTCGGCTCCCATCGGCAACAGCGCGTGCAGCATGTTGCGGATCTTGCCAGCCAGGATTGCGGCCTCCAGCCCCTTGCCGCACACGTCGCCCAGTACCGCGAGCGACCGTCCTCCCTCAAGGCTGGGAGGATGCACGTCGTAGAAGTCACCGCCCACACGCTCGCGGTCCTTCGAGGGCCGGTAACCGCCGGCGAAGTCGATACCGGAGATCTGGTGCAGTACGGGTGGCAACAGCTCCCGAATCAGCGTCTGAGAGACCGATGCCTGCTCCGTGTAGAGCCGGGCAGCTGACAAGGCTGCTCCCGATCGGGCTGCGAACATGCGGGCCACAATCTCCTCCTCCTCATCGAACGGTACGGAGGAGGCGCGGCGCAACAAGATCAAGGCGCCCGCCGACGTCCCGTGCCCCGGCAGTGGCGTGATCACGATCGATCCGACTTCGCCGAATCCGTCAGGAATAAGCCAGCCGGCGACCGTTTTGGGGTCGATCAACCTCGACGGCACCGGAGGGAAGCCTTGGAGCGCCTCGGCCAGTCCAGGAACGTCCCTCGGGTCGACCTCTCGCTCCGCGCGACGGGGAGGCCCCCCGGCCTGGCAGGTAGCGACCGGCAGTCGAGATCCGCGGACGGGCGCGACCACAACGGCCGCGTCCCCAAAATGATTGGCGGCCAAATGGGCGGTGAGGTCCATGCACCGCTCTGAATCCAGTGAGGACAGGAAGCCGTTCGACGCCTCGGCCAGAAAGGCGATCCGTCTTCGCTCGACGTGTAGAGCATCGACCGCGAGACGGCTGTCGATCTCGTCCACGAGCCGCCAGGCGACCCCTTGCTCGCTCTGAACTGTGGGATGAGCCTCGAACGACCGCTCACCCACCGGCCCGGATACTGCTCTGCCGTCTCCTGCCGCCTCCATGGCGACGACACGCTGGTGAGCCTCAGCGAGCCACGCGGGTACGGCATCCCGCAGAGGAACACCAGGAATCGGGTCAGGCATGACAGCGGATGCATAATCGTTGGCGTGCCGAACCAACCCATCACGGTCCGCCATCATAATTGGTCGCGGTACAAATGCCCGCGCAAGATGATGGGGCGGCGACTCACCGACCTCAGGTTCTCGTTCTATTGAAGTCACGCCCACCGGAGCCAGCCGCGCAAGCTCCTCACCTCGATCCTGTCCACATCTTTGCACTGGCGTGCGGAAATGGGACGCCAATGCAGTCCGCGCAGAGGCGCCCCGGGCCACCGCGTAGTCTCCCGTGAAACGGGATCGACTGTTCACCACGCTTATGTGGCTTCTGCCAGTACGACACCGCTTGGAGCCCGAAGGGCACTGGCATGATCCGCCCAAGTAGATGACGCACGGTCTACGGTAACCCCAAAAATTGACATGTTAACTATATGCATAGGCACGCTGCATTATCGAGGATGACTAGGCGTCATCACTAATAGGTGTGAGCTACCCACTGAGCGCCCTGTTCACATCTCTGGACTGATTCCGTCCTCGACCGGCCGACTCAGCTCACATGCACTGCATGTTCATGTGGCCTCCTACTGTCATCAACCGCGATCTCTCACGCCACGTTCTTCAACCGGGAGCTTGTACCGGGCGTCGGTGACGCAGGGAGGCTGACGGCCCCTCCCGCTCGTCCACAGGTGAAGGAATTCACATCGCCGAGGTGCGTCATGAACGCGATGTTGGATGAGGCGCGTTCGGCGGCCAGGTACCGGAACGTCTCGCGTAGCGGATGGGATCGGCACTCTTGGCATCGAAGAGGTACTGCGTATCGGGCAGCCCTGCCAGGGCGAAGCGTGGGCTCTGCGCGTCGAACCGGCCCCTATGCGCGGCCTCCGACCTGCACGTGCGCGAGAGACGCGCCAGCGGCGGATGTGTTGCCGCCCTGACCGAGAACCGGGCTCACCGTGGTGGTGACACTGCGGCGGCGGTTGCGATGACGTTGTTGACGATGACCGCAGTCATCGTACGTGCGACCGCGTGGCCGGCGGCCTCGGCGCCCCAGTTGCCGCGCTCCAGTTCCTGGGCGCGGTTGATCACCGACGAGGTCCAGGGGATGTGCGGGTCGAACCTGGGAAGCGTTCCGCTGCCCCAGACCAGTGCGGCGAGCGCAGCGCTGCGAGGCGTCGGCTCCTTGCCGTCGACGAGGATGTCGCGGACTTTCTCGAAAAGACGGTCCCGTCTCCCGGTGCGCCCCTCCTTGAGGGCGGTTGTGTTGAACAGACCGAAGACTTTGCGCTTCTCCTCGCGAATGTCGCCACGTGCGATGAGGCGGTCCAGGAGGGGCTGACGGAGTGCCGGGCCGATCGCGGGCAGTACGGTCTGGACGTTACGGGGCTTGACTGCCAGATGGTCCCAGGCGGAGAGGAGGATCTCATCCGCTGGCGCTTTGTCTTGAACAGCTTCGATTTCGACGGAACCGGTGGGCGACGTTCTCGTGGTCACGAACCCGCTCAGGGCGAGATCCGCCAGTACCGCTCCGGCAAGCACGTAGTAGAGGGTGGTTTCCCCCGCGATGTCGCCGGACTCGGGCTGGAACAGGAGAAGAAGAAGATCCTCCGGAAGGATCGGGGAATCGGAGAGACCTGCACCGAAGGGTGCGTTGACCATTTTCTCCAGGGACGGGTCGTCGGGTTGCTGAGTCATCTTTCGCCGCCTACCTCGTGGTCGAATTTGGAGACTACGTATTGCACTGGACGCTTTCAGCACCGGCGAACCCGATACCACCTTGCAATTCCACGCTGTTCCCGTGCGCGTCCAGGCGGGGTGAGAACGCGGCGATACCGATCTGTCCCGGGAGCGCGCCGATCAGACCGCCGGCGACCCCGCTCTTCACAGGGATGCCGACCTGGGTCGCCCAATCACAGGCCGCGTCGTACATTCCGCAGTTGAACATGACGCTCAGCGCCTGGCGCACAACCGGTTCGGGCACCACCTGCTCGCCCGGGAGTGGATTCGTTCCACGGTTGGCCGGCGTGGCGGCCATAATGGCGAGATCACGTGTGGTGACAAGTACCGAGCAGTGGCGGGTGTACCCGTCGACGACAGCGTGCGCGTCTTCGGTGAGGATGCCGTGGCTGCGGAGCATGTGGGCCATGGCGAGGTCGCGGTGTGCGTGTGCCATCTCGGACGCGCGAACGGTCTCGTCCGTCGTCGGCGGACGGCTCGCGAAGGTGGACAGACCCCCGATCACACGCGCCACACGCGCAGACGGTTCCAGGTCTGCCGTGCCGGCCAGGGAGTGAACTGTGATCGCACCGGCGTTGATCATCGGGTTGAGCGGGGGCCCGGTGTCTCTTTCGAGCGATATTTGATTAGAGGCCTCGCCGGATGGCTCGACACCGACTCGGGCGAGCACGCTGTCGAACCCGCGGTCCGACAGGGCCATCGCGTAGACGAATGGCTTGGAGATCGACTGGATCGTGAACTCGGTGTCGATGTCACCGGCGCCGTAGACCTCTCCTTCGACGGTCGCGAAGGCGACGCCGAGCCGCTCGGGGTCCGCCGCCGCCAGTTCGGGGATGTATCCGGTCGGCGCTCCCGAGGTGTCCGACTCCATATCTTCGAGCACTTCGATCAGGTAGTCAGGAATGATGGGGCGCATGCGCCCTCCTCCGTGGGCTTCGTGACTTCGTGCGGTCGGCAGGTCGGGTTCTTTGCGCGTTTCGATCGGTGCGGTATGCGTGATCAGTCCAATATCATCGTGGTCGGACCGACGGCGGGTGGTGCGGGAAGGGTGACGCTGGTGAGCGACTGGAGCGTTTCGACGTTGGCGTTGGCTCCGAAGGCGGGGGTTCCGGGCTCGAGGCGGACACCTGCCGAGAGGTCTCCAATGGTGACCGGGTCGAATCCGAGCGAGTTGACCAGCGCGGACACGATTGCCATGTCAGCGGGCGAGTCACCGGCGAGCGCGATTGCCTTGCGATCGGTGCGGCCGGCAGGACGCGCCTCGTCCTCAAGATCGTGGTAGCCCATGTGATTGAGGGCCTTCAGGATGCGGGCTTCCGGAAGGAATCGTTGGACGGCCTCGCTCGATGAATCCTCAGGCGGGAGAATCGCGTCGCGTGGTCCGTCGACTTCCCACCAGTGGTTCATCGCGTCGATGACCAGCTTTCCGCGCAGCTGCGGGACGGGGAGCTCGCGGTGCCTGCCGAGAGGGAGCGCGAGGATCACCACGTCGCCGGCCTTCGCCGCCTGGGCCGGCCATACGGCGCTCGCTCCTGGGGTGAGGATCTTGGTGGCCAGCTCGATCTTGGCGGGGTCGCCGGACCCGGTGATCAGAACCCGGTAGCCGGAGGCGACCGCCAGCCGCGCGAGGACCGTGCCGACTTTACCGGCCCCGAGGATTGCGATGGTGGTCATGAGGACGCTCCCGCCGAAGGCTGTTCGGCCAGGAGTTCGCGGACCCGTGGGATGACCTGGGTGCCGTACAGCTCGACCGAGCGGAGGCGGGCGGAGGCCGAGACGGTGCCGGCGGTGGAGTAGATCATGTCGAACCGGCCGGCATCCAGCACTCGAATGGTTCGGGCGATCTTGGCCGCGACCGTCTCTACCGAGCCGACATACAACGATCCGCGCGCGACATCGGAGTCGAACTCACTGCGTCGCAGCGGCGGCCAGCCACGCTGCACTCCGATCCGGTCGCGGATCTCACGGTAGCCCGGATAGAAGAGCTCCTTGGCCTCCTCGTCGGTGGAGGCGACGAAACCGGGCGAGTGCACCCCGACCGGCTGCGCGGTCGTGCCGTATTCGTCGCTCGCCCGGCGGTAGAGCTCCACGTAGGGAGCAAACCGGTCAGGGGCACCGCCGATGATGGCGAGCATGAGCCGGAATCCGTACCGGGCGGTGCGCAGCACCGACTGCGGCGTCCCGCCCACTCCCACCCAGGTGCTGAGACGCCCTGATTCGGTCTTCGGGTAGACGTCCGCACCGTCCAGGGCGGCGCGCGTGATGCCCTTCCACGTCACCGGCTTCTCGTCCAACAGCCGGTGGAACAGTTCGATCTTCTCCTCGAACAGCACCTCGTAGTCCTCGAGGTCGTAACCGAACAAGGGGAACGACTCGGTGAACGAGCCACGTCCGAGGATCACCTCCGCCCGCCCGTTGGACAGCGCGTCGAGCGTGGCGAACCGCTGGAACACACGGACCGGGTCGTCCGAGGACAGAACCGTGACGCCCGAGGCAAGACGAATACGTTTCGTGGCCGTCGCGATACCGGCAAGGACCGTCTCCGGGCTTGAGATCGCGTACTCAGATCGGTGGTGCTCACCCAATGCGACCACGTCGATGCCGACCTGGTCGGCGAGTACCGCCTCCGCCACCGCGGCGCGGATCGCCTGTGCGTGCGAGACAATTTTCCCTTGCTCGTCGCGAGGTCGGTCTCCGAAGCTGTCGATACCGAACTCGACGGGCGGAGTGTCCATATTGTGCGCTTCCTTCGGTTCGGAAATCTCGGCGAAGACCCTGTGGACAGTTCTGCGATCGTCGACACCCATTGGCTATGGAGGTTGGTCAGCTGCGCTTGACCGGTCGTCACTCTCCGGCGATCTAGTTGACACGTAAACCATGACATCCTACCGTTCACGTGTCAACAAAAGAGCTTTGTCGGGCCCGGCGTAGCCGCACGTCGGCGACGTGCGCTCAGGTCTTCGACTCGCAGTGACGCAACGCCCTCACATCCCCGCCAACCGCTACGGGTCTCACTCCCCGCCACCAAGGGCGCGGTCCGCCATCGACCAGCGGTCGTACGGCAGCAAGATCGATGCCTCTTTGCCTCCGATGCCTCTTTGCCTCCGATGCCGCGGCACACACCCGTCGAATTGAGTCAGCAGTGGGAATCAGCATAAAACGGAACATCATTCGATCCGCTCTTGTAGGGGGTGAGATCCGCCCAGGACGGGCCTTCGTACCGATGAGATCTCCCCGCCACTGGGTTCCCCTTCTCGCCCTTGCCGCCGTCGCCTCCGCGGTCTCCTGGCTCAACCGGTCACCGTGGTGGGGCTGGTCTCTCGTGGGCGCTGCACTCGTAACGCTCGGCCTCACTGTGCGCTGGTGGGTCAGAGGGCCCGCCCTGCTCAAGGTGGGGATGTGGGTGCTCGCGGGAGCCCTGGTGTGCGGCGTCGCCGTCCTCACGTACCCCGCAGCGCAGAACCGTGCGGCCGGAGGCGGCGACCCCAGGCCGTCCAGGACCGTCCCCACGCAGGAGGGGCCTGTCAGGGGTGTCCTCAACGATGAGCGCGATGTCGAGATCTTCGCCGGGATCCCGTACGCACGGCCTCCGATGGGGGATCGGCGCTGGCGTGCGCCGCATCCTCCTGAACCACGCACGGAACTCCTCATCGCCGACCGGTTCTCCGACGTTCCTGTGCAGGGGACGTCCAGCTTCCTCACCCGGGCTCTGTCACAGTTGGTGGAGGCTCCGCTGGAGGACACGCTCCTGAATCCATATCCGGTGAGCGAGGACAGCCTCTACCTCAACATCTGGCGCAGCCGGGAGCCTGCCGCAGCGAAACTGCCCGTTCTCGTCTACATCCCTGGCGGGGGTTTCGCGACCGGTTCCGGCGCGCTGCCGATCTACGACGGCGAGTCGCTGGCCTCCCGTGGGGAGGTGATCACCGTCACGATCAACTACCGGCTCGGGATGCTCGGTTTCCTGTCGCACCCCGAACTCGCCGAAGAGAGCGAGCGCGACGCCTCGGGGAACTACGGCATGCTCGATCAGATCGCCGCGCTGAAGTGGATTCGTCAGAACATCGAGGCCTTCGGCGGGGATCCCGGCCGGGTGACGATCGCGGGCGAGTCCGCAGGCGGTGAGAGCGTATGTGTGCTCGGCGCGACACCGCGCGCGAAGGGCCTCGTGGACGGCATCATCGGCGGCAGTGGCGCGTGCATGGGCACGGGCGGCGACACCGAGCGGGGGGACCAGTACGACACGCGGGCAGCAGCCGAGGACGCCGGCCGGCGACTGAGCGAGAAGTTGGGCGGTGCATCCGTGGCGGAGATGCGTCGGATGCCCGTGAGCCGCATCGTGGACGCCGCCGAATCCCTCAAGAAGCACTGGCGCCCCTCCCTCGACGGTCACGTACTGAACCGTCTTCCTGCGGAGACCTACGCGGCGGGAGACCAGTTGGACGTGCCGACTCTTATGGGGAGCAACGCTGACGAGGCCTCCCTCGGCCTGCTGAGCCCGCCCGACGCGGACGTCGGTGACTACCGGGAAGAGGTGCGCGAGGAGCTTGGAGCGGACGCGGAGCGGTTCTTGCGCCTCTATCCCGGCGAGACCGAGGAACAGGTGCTCGACTCCCTCCTCCAGGCCCGGACCGACAAGATCATGACCCGCGCGATGCACCGCTGGGCCACCCTCCGGACGCGCACCGGCAAGGCTGGCACCTTCGCCTACCACTTCGCTCATACCCCGCCGGAGAAGGGCCTCGCGAGATTCGGCGCCTATCACGGCGCGGAGGTGATGTACGCCTACGACAACCTCGGCAAGGACGGCGATGCCGCCTATACGGAACGCGATCATGTCCTGCGGGACCAGATGAGCGGCTACTGGGTCAACTTCGTCCGTACCGGCACTCCTAACGGGCCTGGGCTTCCTCTCTGGCCCACCATGCGGCAGTCGGCCGAGCAGGTCATGTGGTTCGACTCCGAGGGCGGTGCGGTCGCGCCACGGCCGCGTCCGGAAGCCGTCGACTTCTGGATGCGCTACGACGGACCTCTGGCCTGACGCTCGGCTGCCGGGGGACAGCCGCTCACCGACGTAGCCCTCGACCGCACCGAAGCCCGCACGATGTCGTCGTGGTTTCGGCGGATGAAGCTCCACCACATGCCGATCTCCTCCTCGAAGGGCGTGCCGCTCAGACCGACGGCTACCTCGTCGTGGCGCCGGTCGAGATCGTCGGCCACGATGCGACAGGGTTCCGGCTCATGGCCGCTCCGGATTTGATCCCTCCCGGTGCGCGCCGTGCGGGCCTGCTCTCGCACGCCTGTCGTCCACAGAACGTTGGTCTGGGCATGACCACGCTCACCGGCTGGCTGACGGCCGGGAGCGGGATCGAGGCCCGTTACGCACCGCACACCTCCACGAACCTCGCCGCTCCGCCGAATAGAACCGTCCAGGCCCCAGCGAGTGGACTCATGGCCAGACACGGAGTACGACGAGCCGGACGCGACGGCACCCACGACCGGCTGCGAAAGCTCGACCAGCACCGGAGTCAGAGGAGGGGCTGATAATGTGCCTACCCTGTGACCTGCATGACCGTTCGCGCGCGCCATGAAGTAGACGCGGTTGGTCGGAGTTTTCGGGGTGCGGTGGTCCCACCGAGCACCTCGACCTCCTTGCGCGAGGGCCCGTTCACGCCAGCGCACATGTCCCCGACTTGCGATCGGAACCAGTAGCTCCCCAGTCGGTGGACCGTCCTGGCAGCATTGCTAGAACACGTCGCGCAAAGTTCCCAGAAGGCGGGCTATGTTCGCCTCGTCACGCCGGTAGTAGGTCCACTTGCCGCGGCGCGTGGCGATCACCAGACCTGCTCGCCGCAGCGTGGTGAGGTACTGGGAGGTGGTGGACTGGCTCAGGCCCGTGCGCTGCTGGATGTAGCTCACACAGACACCGATCTCGATGTCTTCGGCTTTCTGACCGGGGAAGCTCATCGGATCCTTGAGCCACACCAGCATCTGGCGGCGGGCAGGGTTCGACAGGGCCCGGAAAACGGACAGCACTTCCTCTTCTGAGAACACATGCCGAGCGTAACCCAACTACAAATTGACAATTCGCGATATGATGATGGAAGCTTGCCGCATGTCGTCTTTGATGCGTGTGATGGAACTTGTCCGCTTCGGTGGTGCCGACACCGCGTTCGCCGCCCGGGAAGTACCCCAGCCCGTTCCTGGCCCCGGCCAGGTGCTGGTGCAGGTCATGGCAACCTCCGTCAACCCGCTGGACCTTCAGACCCGTCGCGGCGACTATCGCGACGAGGTGGCACTGCCTACGGTGATCGGTAACGACGTCTCCGGTGTCGTGGTCGAGACGGGATCAGGGGCAGACGACTATCGGCCGGGCGACGAGGCCTGGTACCTGGCGCCGGTGTTCACCGGCCAGGGCACCTACTCCGAGTTCCACGTAGTCGACCAGACCCTGGTGGCCCGCAAGCCCGCACGCCTTACTCATGCCGAAGCCGCCGGCCTGGCTCTTGTGGGGGTGACGTCGTGGGAGGCCATGGTCGAACGGGCCGGTGTACAGGCCGGGGAGCGGGTGCTCGTGCACGGTGGCGCGGGCGGGGTCGGTTCGGTCGCCATGCAGGTCGCCAAGGCACTGGGCGCCGAGGTGATCACCACTGCGCGGGCGAAGAATCATGAGTTCGTCACCCGACTGGGAGCGGATGTCGCGATCGACTTCTCGGCCCGTGACTACGTGACGCAGGTGCAGGAGCTGGGCAAGGTCGACGTCGTGTTGGACACGGTGGGCGGGGACACTCTCACCCGAAGTCCAGAGATTCTGACCGACCGCGGGCGCGTGGTGTCGATCGTGGACATCCCCGACCCTCAGAACCTGCTTGCCGCCTGGGGGGTGAATGCGACTTACCACTTCCTCTTCGTCAGCCCCGGCCGGGCCAAGCTCGACGCTCTCGCCCGCCTGGTCGAAAGGGAGGAACTTCGACCGGTGATCGGGGCTGTACTGCCGCTGGCCGATGTCGCTCAGGCCCATACGCTCCTGGAAGGCGGTACGACCGCCGATGGCCGGCGACGTTCACCCGGCAAGATCGCCATAGCCGTGCATCCCTCGGCCGAGTCACCGAATGAGGTGGCACTCCAAACCTGAGCTTGTGCCTGGGCCGGCAGTGGGTCACCTCGCGAATGCGATGG
>NZ_JBHXLV010000209.1:0-11207 GCF_042721685.1 Streptomyces sp. NPDC058459
GGGGATTTCCGGGCCCGCCCCGGCACGGCATCGCACCGACTCAGTGTTTGAACGTGTCCTTCGTCTTTTCCTTGGCCTGGCGGGCGTCGCCCTTCGCGCCCTCGACGTGGCCTTCGGTCTCCATGCGCTCGTTACCGACGGCCTTGCCCATGGTCTCCTTGACCTTGCCCTTGAGCTGCTCCGCCTTGGCCTTGCCCTTCTGGTCACCAGCCATGGGGTATTCACATCCCAACTTTTTCGGTGCGTGGTCGGTATCCGGTTATCCATACCGAAGCCACCCAAACCAGAAAATCCGGAAGTCATGGACTCTCGTCGCTCCTGCGGCCCCGCCCGCGCCGCACCAGCCGGCGGACGACCAGGGCCGCCACCAGCGATGCGGCGGCCACGAGAACGTAACGCTGATAGCGGACGATCTCGTCGTACACGGCGGTGATGTGGCTGCCCGCGACATAGGCCAGCGTGGACCACAGGCCCACCCACAGGGCCGCGCCGAGCGCGTTGAAGGCCAGGAAGCGGTGCCAGGCCATGCCGGTGGTGCCCGCGATGATCCCGTTGGCCTGGCGCAGGCCCTCCACGAAGCGGGCCACCGTGACGATCTTGCCGCCGTGGCGCTGGAAGAACACCTCCGCCGCCGCGAAGCGCTTCGGCGTCAGCAGGATGTACCTGCCCCAGCGCTCCACGAAGGCCCGGCCCCCGGTGCGGCCGATCAGGTAGCCGACGTTGTCGCCGATCACCGCCGCGGCGAACGCGATGGCCGCCACGGCGACGATGTTCAGCTCGCCCGCACCCGCGTAGACCCCGGCGGCCAGCAGGATCGTCTCGCCAGGCGCGGGCACCCCGAAGTCCTCCAGGAAGACGACCGCGCCCACCGCCCAGTAGCCGTAGTGGCCCAGCAGCGGAGCCAGCGGCGCCAGCGGGCCGGGCAGGGGAGGCGGCATGGCGTCACCGTACGCCGCGCCGCACCCCTGCCCCGCTCCGACCTGCGGGAAGGGCGGTCTCAGGGCCGGCCGGCCGTGTCCTGGTCGCGCGGCGTCGCCGGGGCGGCCGGCTCCTCGGACGGCCGCCCCGGTGCCGTATGGGCCCGGCGCCGCCCGGTGACCGCCAGGGCGATCTGGTCGGTGTAGCGCGCGGTCAGCGGGCCGACGACCACCAGGATCAGCACGTACGCCGTGGCCAGCGGGCCGAGGCGGGAATCGATGCCCGAGGTGACCGCGAGACCGGCGATGACCACCGAGAACTCACCGCGTGCCACCAGCGTGCCGCCCGCCCGCCAGCGGCCCCGGACCGAGACCCCCGCGCGCCGTGCTGCCCAGTAACCCGTGGCGATCTTGGTGAGTGCGGTGACGACCGCCAGGGCGAGGGCCGGCAGCAGCACCGGCGGGATGCTCGCCGGGTCGGTGTGCAGCCCGAAGAACACGAAGAACACGGCCGCGAACAGGTCCCGCAGGGGCGCCAGCAGATTGTGCGCGCCCTCGGCGACCTCGCCGGACAGGGCGATGCCGACCAGGAAGGCGCCGACCGCCGCGGACACCTGGAGCTGCTGGGCGAGACCGGCCACCAGCAGGGTGAGCCCCAGCACGACCAGCAGCAGCTTCTCCGGGTCGTCGCTGGAGACGAAGCGGGAGATGACCCGGCCGAAGCGCACCGCCAGCAGCAGCACCAGACCGGCCACCCCCAGCGCTATGGCGAGCGTGATGCCGCCCGCCACGAAGCCCGTACCGGCCAGCAGCGCGGTGACCAGCGGCAGGTAGACCGCCATCGACAGATCCTCCAGCACCAGGATGCTGAGGATCACCGGGGTCTCCCGGTTGCCGATCCGGCCCAGGTCGCCGAGGACCTTGGCGATCACCCCGGAGGACGAGATCCAGGTGATGCCCGCCAGCACGACGGCGGCGATCGGACCCCAGCCGAGCAGCAGCGCCATCACCGCGCCCGGCACCGCGTTCAGCGCGAAGTCGACCAGGCCGGCCGGGTACTGCGTCTTGAGGTTGGAGACCAGGTCACCGGCGGTGTACTCCAACCCCAGCATGAGCAGCAGCAGGATGACGCCGATCTCGGCGCCGATCGCCACGAACTCCTCACTGGCGCCCAGCGGAAGCAGCCCGCCCTCGCCGAAGGCCAGCCCGGCGAGCAGATACAGCGGGATGGGGGAGAAGCTGAGCCGGGCGGCGAGCCGGCCGAGCAGGCCGAGGGCCAGGATGATGGCGCCGAACTCGATGAGGAAGACCGCGGAGGAATGCATCCTGATCACTCCCTGCCGAGGATGCCGGCGGCCGCGTCGACGCCCTCGCGGGTGCCGATCACGATGAGCGTGTCACCGCCCGCGAGCCGGAAGCCCGGACCGGGGGAGGGGATGGCGTCGGCGCGGCGGAGCACGGCCACGATCGACACCCCGGTCTCGGTGCGCATCCGGGTGTCCCCGAGCAGCCGGCCGTTCCAGTGCGAGGTGGAGGACAACGAGACGCGTTCGGCCACCAGGCCCAGCTCGGTGGTCCAGAGGAGGCTGGGGCTCTGGTGCGTCGGCATGAGCGCCCCGGCGACCGCCTCCGCCTCCGCGCCGGTCAACTGCACCGACAGCGCGCACGCGTCGGGATCGTCCTCGCGGTAGGCGCCCAGCGTCCGGGCCCCGTCGCGATGGGCCACCACCGAGAGGCGGCGGTCGTCGCGGGTGGTGAGGTCGTACCGGACGCCGATGCCCGGCAACGGCGTCCTACTCGTACGTGCGGCACCCATGGCGGCCCCCCTGACTCATTTGACTGTTTCTTGGTGCAACCATTACCAAGCACCCTAGCCCGACGGGGCGCGGCCACTGGAAGAAGTCAGTTGGTCAGGGGGTTTATGTCATGGTTTCTGCACTCCTCAGCCGCCGAGGTTGCCCTGTCGGGCGTCGCGCCACAGATCGACCCCGCCGTCCGTGGCGTACTTGTCGATCTCGGCCAGCTCCTCGGCGCTGAAGTCCAGGTTCGCGAGGGCCGCCACGTTCTGCTCCAGCTGCTCGGTGCGCGAGGCGCCGATCACCAGTGAGGTCACCCGCTCGTCGCGCAGCGCCCAGGCCAGCGCCAGCTGGGCCAGGCTCTGCCCGCGCCGGGCCGCGATGTCGTTCAGGGCGCGCAGCCGGCCGCGCATGTCCTCGGTCAGCCAGGACTGGTCGAACGACTTGCCTGCGGCCGCCCGCGAGTCCTGCGGCACGCCGTCCAGGTAGCGGCCCGTGAGGAGGCCCTGCGCCAGCGCCGTGAAGCCGATGACGCCGAAGCCCTCCTCCTCTGCCACGTCCAGCAACCCGTCGGTCTCGATCCAGCGGTTGAGCATGCTGTACGACGGCTGGTGGATCAGCATCGGCGTGCCCAGCTCGCGCAGGATGGCCGCGGCCTGCCGGGTGCGCTCGGCGTCGTAGGAGGAGATGCCGACATAGAGCGCCTTGCCCTGGCGTACGGCGGTGTCGAGCGCGCCCATCGTCTCCTCAAGCGGCGTGCTCGCGTCCAGCCGGTGGGAGTAGAAGATGTCCACGTAGTCCAGGCCCGTGCGCTTCAGCGACTGGTCCAGTGAGGCCAGCACGTATTTGCGCGAGCCGCCGCCCTGACCGTAGGGGCCGGGCCACATGTCCCAGCCCGCCTTGGTGGAGACCACCAGCTCGTCCCGGTAGGGCGCGAGGTCCTGCTTCAGCAGCCGGCCGAAGTTGATCTCGGCAGAGCCGTACGGCGGGCCGTAGTTGTTCGCGAGGTCGTGGTGAGTGATCCCCAGGTCGAAGGCGCGCAGCGCGATCTCGCGCTGGGTCTCGAAGGGCCGGTCGTCGCCGAAGTTGTGCCAGTAGCCCAGCGACAGCAGGGGCAGGTCGAGCCCCGAGCGGCCGGTGCGCCGGTAGCGCATGGTGCCGTCGTAACGAGCGGGGTCCGCGACGTGGTTCATCGGGTGATCTCCGGGTGATGCCGTAGGGGTGCCGCCGGAAACGGGGCTGACCCACCCTGCGCTCTCGGCAGCGTGAAGTCCAACCGCCGGACGGCATGGGATTGAGCTGCCTTGTTTCTTAATCATCCCACCGCTGACCTCGGCATTCGCTCATGTGCGTGTGACCGGTGTGACGCGTGCGGCCATGGGCAGCAGGATGGACACGGGGCTGATGCCCCGGTGCGACCGGAAAAGAACCCATCCGGTGACACCGACGGCGAAGGGAGCGGCAGTGAGCGATGCTCTGCCCGACGGAGAGCGGCCCTCGGACATGAAGAGGAAGACCTCCCAGGCCGTGACGGACCTTCCTCACCAGGTCCGCGAGGAGCTGACCCGCAGGCTGAGCCGCAATCGGGGCGCCTTCGGCAAGGACGACGTCCAGGTCGTCGAACCACCTCTGCTCAAGCGGGCCGTAGGCGCCTCGGCGCTCGGCAACTGCATGGAGTGGTTCGACTTCGGCGTCTACAGCTATCTCGCCGCCACCCTCGGCAAGGTGTTCTTCCCCGGCGCCTCCCCGGGCGCGCAGGTGGTCTCCTCCTTCGCCACCTTCGCCGCCGCCTTCGTGGTGCGCCCGCTCGGCGGACTGGTCTTCGGGCCGCTCGGCGACCGGCTCGGCCGCCAGAAGGTGCTGGCCACCACCATGATCATGATGGCCGTCGGTACGTTCGCCATCGGTGTCATCCCCAGTTACGCCACCATCGGCATCGCGGCCCCCGTCCTGCTGCTGGTCGCCCGCATGGTGCAGGGCTTCTCCACGGGCGGCGAGTACGGCGGCGCGACCACGTTCGTCGCCGAGTACTCCCCCGACCGGCGGCGCGGCTTCCTCTCCAGCTGGCTCGACTTCGGCACCTTCGTCGGCTACGCCCTCGGCTCCGCCCTGGTCACCGTGCTGAACCTGCTCCTGACGGACGCCGAGATGCTCTCCTGGGGCTGGCGCGTCCCGTTCCTGGTCGCGGGCCCGCTCGGGGTGATCGGCCTCTACATGCGGCTGAAGCTGGAGGAGTCTCCGGCCTTCCAGCAGCAGCTGGACGAGCACGAGAAGAGCCTCGCCCAGGAGTCGGCCGGCAGTGAGTTCAAGGACATCGTCAAGAACCACTGGGCCGCGCTGCTCATCTGCATGGGCCTGGTGCTGCTGTACAACGTCACCAACTACATGGTCACGGGCTATCTGCCGACGTACCAGACCGAGACCCTGCACCGGTCCAGCGGTTCGGCGGATCTGCTGGTGCTCATCGGCATGGTGTGGATCGTCGTCCTGATCACCTTCCTGGGCCGGCTCAGCGACCGTGTGGGCAGGCGCCCGCTGTACGGCTGGGCCGCCGCCGCCATGATCGTGCTGGCGATCCCGGCCTTCCTGCTGATCAAGGCGGAGGGCACCTGGGCGCCGATCCTCGGTGTGCTGATCCTGGCCACCCTGCTGGCCTTCTTCGCCGCGCCGAGCGCGGCCACGCTGCCCGCCCTGTTCCCGACCGCCGTCCGGTACGCGGCCATGGGCATCGGCTTCAACCTGGCCGTGGCCGCCTTCGGCGGCACCACCCCACTGGTGACCGCCGCGCTGGTCGACGTCACCGGCGACGACCTGATGCCCGCCTACTACCTGATGCTGGCCGGTGTCATCGGCCTGATCACGGTGAGGTTCCTCCCCGAGAGCGCCCAGGTCCCCCTGCGCGGCTCGCAGCCGATGGTCGGCTCCGACGCGGAACGGCATGAACTGATCACGACGTCCGAGGAGCTGTACGCCCTGGCGAACGAGCCGCGGGCCGGGGACCGGAGCTAGCCTCCCGAGACGCACGCAAGACCCCTCGTCGGCCCTGTGGCGACGGGGGTCTTCGCATGTCGGAACGCCGACTCCGGTGCCTCGGACGGGACTTAAGGGGAGATTAATCGAGGATTAAAGGTCGCCCGGAACGGCTGTCGTTTGTTCAGGTACCCGTGGTCCATGGGTGATTTGAGAGGTTGCCGGGTCGGTCGGAACCGGGGGACCGAGGCGTATGGTCGGGTCCTGCCGGTGGTGCCCGCCGTGCGCGTGAGAGCGCTCTCAGACGCAGGGTCCGGTGTGTGCGGTGTGCCCTTCCGGCGTTCGTCCCTTCCCCCACGGTCGAGGGCGTGCCGGTACGTCCCCCCACAGAGAAACAGGGTGTTCCTCTCATGGCTGGTCATCGTTCACGCCGCCGGTCCCACCGCGGACTCATCTCCGCGAGCGCCGCCGCGCTCGCCGCCGGTGTGCTGCTCACCACCGCGGGACCCGGCGCCCACCGCGCCGACGCCGCGCCGGCGGCCGCACCGAGCTGGTCCGACGACTTCGACGGCGCCGCCGGCAGCGCGCCGGACAGCTCCCGCTGGACCCTGGAGACGGGCGGCGGCGGCAACGGCAACCACGAGTTGCAGTACTACACCGACAGCACCGACAACGCCGCCCTCGACGGCAACGGCAACCTGGTCATCACCGCCCGCAAGAACACCGACCCCGACCTGAACTGCTGGAACGGACCCTGTCAGTTCACCTCCGCGCGGCTGAACACGGCGCGGACCTTCACCCAGAAGTACGGCCGCTTCGAGGCCCGCGTCAAGATCCCGCGCGGGCAGGGCATCTGGCCGGCCTTCTGGATGCTGGGCGACGACCTCGGCAGCACCGGCTGGCCGAACAGTGGCGAGATCGACATCATGGAGAACGTCGGCAAGGAACCCGCCACCGTCCACGGCACCATCCACGGCCCCGGCTACTCCGGCGCGGGCGGTATCGGCGCCGCGTACGACCTGCCCGACGGCAAGCCGTTCGCCGACGACTTCCACACCTTCGCGGTCGACTGGAGCCCCTCCGGCATCACCTGGTCCGTCGACGGCCAGAACTACCAGACCCGCACCCCGGCCGACGTGGGCGGCAACAAGTGGGTCTACGACCACCCCTTCTTCGTCATCCTCAACCTCGCGGTCGGCGGTGACTGGCCCGGCGGCCCCGACGCCGGTACGTCCTTCCCGCAGACGATGACCGTGGACTACGTCCACGTCTCCGCCCAGAACTGAGGCCCGGACGCCGGGAGTCGCCGGACCCCGGCCCCCTCGACCGTCCCTGTGCCGTCCCGGCCCCGGCCGGGTGCGTCCCCCACTGCAAGGAGCTCCCCCGCATGTCGCCTCGTCACCAGCGCAACCTGACCCGCCGCAAGCTGATGTTCGCCCTGGGCGGCGCGGCCGTGGCCATCCCCGCGGGCGCCGCCATCGCGCCCTTCGCCCTCGCCGACCAGCCGGGTGACAGCGGCGGCGACAGGACCCGCGCGGCGTCGGGTTCGCTGCCGGTGACCGTCGTCAACAACAGCGGCTCGTTCGGCAACGGCTCCGTGAACGTCTACGTCGTCGGCAACGCCGACGGCAAGCAGGTCCGCCTCAAGCAGGACGGCACCCTCGCGCCCATCGCCGTCTCCGACAACGGCGCCGACGGCTTCACCGACTACGCGATACCGCTCGCGGCCAGTGGCGAGACCAAGCTGTCCCTGCCGTTCATGTCGGGCCGTATCTACGTCTCGCTCGGTGACAAGCTGAAGATGAAGGCCGTCACCGACGGCAACGGCGACGCGGCGCTCCAGTTCCCGGCCGGCTGGGTCGAGTCCGACCCCAACTTCGGTGTGCTGCACGACTGCGCGGAGTTCACTTACAACGCCGCCGGCATGTTCTGCAACACCACGATGGTCGACATGTTCAGCGTGCCGCTGAGCATCCGTCTCACCGGGACGAAGGACCAGACGACCGGCGGCATCCGGGACGGGGGCCGCGCCGCCGCGTTCGCCGCGGTCAAGGAAGTAGCGGACTTCTCCAGGCTGGTCGTCGGCGACAAGCGCATCATCGCGCCGGGCCACGGCCTGGACGCCGGGCTGTTCGCCAAGGACTACTTCGCGCCGTACATCGACGAGGTGTGGTCCACCTTCACCGGCAAGGACCTGAGGATCACCACGAACGCCGGCACCTTCACCGGCCGGGTCCGCGGCGACCGCTTCACCTTCGACGGCCCGGCCCCGGTGTCCTTCGCCAAGCCCTCCACCCGGGACGTCCTGTTCTGCGACGGCAACCTCGCCGCACCCAACGACGGCACCACCGGCCCCGTGGCCGCCGTCCTCGGCGCGGGCTTCAACCGCTCGACGCTGCTCACCGACACCGCCCAGCCCAGCACCGACCCGGCCGCCTTCTACCAGGGCGAGCTGACCAACCACTACTCCAAGGCCGTCCACGCGGCCACCGAGGACGGCAAGGCGTACGGCTTCGCCTTCGACGACGTCGCCGACTTCGCCTCTTTCATCCAGGACACCGCCCCCTCCGGCTTCACGCTCACGCTGACGGCGTTCTGACCCGTCCCGCACGGCACTGCTCCCCGCCTCGCCCGGGACGGGGAGCAGCGAGACTCGTGTGCCCCCTCGGCTCGGCCACCGGTGCGGCCGATCCGTCCCGCTGAAGCGAGCCGTCCGGGCTGCGGGACCGCCTCCGACGTACGGTTTCGACCGGCGGAAACGGTCGAAACCGCCCGGAGGAACCATGACGCAGGCCGCGGGTCGCGAGCCCCGCACCACCAAGGGCCTCAACGGACACATGCTGATGGCGGCGGTGGTGTCGGCGATCAGCGGCCTGCTGTACGGCTACGACACGGGCATCATCTCGGGCGCGCTCCTCCAGATCTCCGAGGAGTTCCACATCGGGAACACCATGAAGGAGACCATCGCGGCCGGCATCCTGCTGGGCGCCGTCATCGGCTCCCTCAGCTGCAGCGTGCTGTGCGAGCGCTTCGGGCGGCACCGCACCATCCTGCTGATCTGCTGTGTGTTCATCGTGGGCAGCCTGACCTGCGCGGTCGCTCCCTCCGCCGTCGGCCTGGCCCTCGCCCGCGTACTGCTGGGCTTCGCGGTCGGCGGCGCCACCCAGACGGTACCGATGTACGTGGCCGAGCTGGCGCCCAGGTCCATCCGCGGCCGACTGGTGCTCTGCTTCCAGCTCGCCATCGGCGTCGGCATCGTCATCGCCACGATCGTCGGCGCGAGCGAGGCGGTCTCCTGGCGGGTGTCGATCGGCGCCGCCGCCGCACCGGCGCTGGTGATGCTGCTCGGCCAGCTGCGGCTGCCCGAGAGCCCCCGCTGGCTCATCCTGCGCAAGGGCGACGCGGAGGGCGCGGAGGAGGTGCTGAAGGAGGTACGGCCCGCGGGGTACGACATCCGCTCCGAGCTGGACGAGATCAGCGCCCTGGCCCGCCGTCAGCAGCGCACCGACGGAGCCGGCAGGGATGGCGCGGGCTGCGGCAGGCGTGGGTGCGCCCGGCGCTGGTCGTCGGGTGCGGTATCGCGGTCTTCACCCAGCTCTCCGGCATCGAGATGATCATCTACTACGCGCCGACCATCCTCACCGACAACGGCTTCTCCCGCTCCGCCGCGCTCCGGGTCAGCGTCGCGTTGGCGTGGTCTACCTGGTGATGATGATCGTCGGCCTGTGGATCGTCGACAAGGTCGGCCGCCGCAGGCTCACCCTGGTCATGGTGCCGGGCGCGGCGGTCAGCCTGTTCGTCCTGGGCGGCTTCTACATCACCGGGCACGGCACCCGCGCCTACGTCTCCGCCATCGTGGCCTGTCTGCTGGCCTTCATGTTCTTCAACGCCGGCGGACTCCAGCTCATGGGCTGGCTCACCGGCTCCGAGATCTACCCGCTCTCGGTGCGGGCCGCCGCCACCAGCGTCCAGTCGGCCACCCTGTGGAGCACCAACCTGCTGATCACCCTCACTCTGCTCAGCATGATCAGCGCCTTCGGCGTGGGCCAGGTGTTCTGGATCTACGCCTGCTTCAACGTCGCCGCGTGGCTGTTCGTGTGGCGGAAGATGCCGGAACTCACCGGGCACAGCCTTGAGGACATCGAACAGCACCTGAAGAACCAGGAGTTCCAGCCCGAGGACTTCGCCCGCTCCTGAGGGGCCCTCAGCTCGTCGGCCGGAAGCAGGCCGTGATCTCCTTGCCGCGCGGGCAAGGGTAGGCGCCCCAGCTGTCGGCCAGGGCGTCCACCAGCAGCATGCCCCGGCCGCCGGTCGCGGCGCTGTCCGGCCTGCGCTGCTCCGGCAGGTGCGGTGAGGCGTCGTGCACGGTGACATGCAGGCACTCGCTGTCCCAGGTCAGCACGAGCTGTGCGGTGGCCTGGGCGTGCACATGGGCGTTGGTCACCAGCTCGGACACGGTCAGCAGCACCGCGTCCACCGTCTCCGGCGCGCTCCGCGCCCAGTCCAGGCTCTCCAGATGCTCCCGCGTCCAGTCCCGCGCCGTCTTCACGCCACTGCTGACGGGCAGGGACCGCGCCCATCCCACGGCCCGCAGAGAGGACCCGTTCACAGAAGATTCGTCCACGCTCATGACACCCGCCTTCCCCGCGATCGCCCCGGCACCCCGCCGGAACGCTTGACTTCGTGAGCACTTCAAGTGATCAGCTGTCCGGTGTCCAGAACCACGTGTCCATGACCACGTGTCCATGACCACGTGTCCATGGCCACGTGTCCATGGCCACGTGTCCACGTACACCGAGGGGGATCACCATGAGCGACTCACCGGTCGCACTCATCACGGGCGGCGGCAGCGGTATCGGGGCGGCCGTGGCCCGGCAACTGCTCGACGCCGGTCACCGGGTGACCGTCACCGGGCGCGGCAAGGACCGGCTGCGGGAGTTCGCCGCGAGTGCGGGCGACCCCGGGGGACTGCTGACCGTGCCCGGCAGCGCCTCGTCGTACGACGATGTCCGGGACGCCGTGGACCGCACGATCGAGACCTACGGCCGGCTGGACACGGTCATCGCCAACGCCGGTGTCGCCACGCACGACTCCGTCGCCGAAGGCGATCCGGCGGGCTGGAGCGAGATGGTGCTGACGAACGTCCTCGGCCCGGCGCTGCTCATCCGCGCCTCCGTCGACGCGCTCAGGGAGTCCCGCGGCCGGATCGTCCTCATCGGCAGCGTCGCAGGGTTCGTGAACACCCCGGGCAATCTCTACGGCGCGACGAAGTGGGCGGTCACCGGCCTCGCGGAGAACACCCGGCGCCAGGTCACCGAGTACGGCATCGGCGTCACACTGGTCGCACCGGGCCGGGTGGAGACCCCGTTCTGGGACGGCTACGGCAGCCTGCCGCCGGGGCGGCTGCTGACCGCCGGTCAGATCGCCGACTCCGTGGTGTGGGCGATCCGGCAACCGGCCGGGGTCGACATCAACACCGTCGTCGTACGCCCGGTCGGGCAGCCGAACTGACCCGGTCGAACGG